>JBBDTT010000109.1:0-6957 GCA_040904285.1 Actinomycetota bacterium | reverse complement strand
CGCTCGGCACGTCGAGCCCCGACTCGATGATCGTCGTGCAGACGAGCACGTCGGCCTCGCGGTCCCAGAACCGGATCATCTGCTTCTCGAGGAGGGCCTCGTCCATCTGCCCGTGGGCGACCACGACCCGCGCGTCGGGGATCCGGTCGGCGAGGGTCTTCGCCACGGCGTCGATCGACTGCACGCGGTTGTGGACCCAGAACGCCTGGCCGTCGCGGAGGAGCTCGCGGCGCACGGCCGCGAGGGCCTGGCTCTCGTCGTACGCCCCCACGTAGGTCAGGATCGGCTGGCGGTCCTCGGGCGGCGTGTCGACGACCGAGATCTCCCGGACCCCGGTCAGCGCCATCTCGAGGGTCCGCGGGATGGGCGTGGCCGTCATCGTCAGGACGTCCACCGACGCCCGGATCTTCTTCAGCCGCTCCTTGTGCGCGACGCCGAACCGCTGCTCCTCGTCGACGACGAGCAGGCCCAGGTCGGCGAACTTCGCGTCCTGCGACAACAGGCGATGGGTGCCGATGACGACGTCGACCTTGCCGGCGGCCAGGTCCTTCAGGACGGCGGACTGCTCCGCCGGGGGAAGGAACCGCGACAGCATCGCGACCCGGACCGGGAACGGCGCGTAGCGCTCGGAGAACGTCTGGAAGTGCTGCTCGGCCAGCAGGGTGGTCGGCACCAGGACCGCGACCTGCTTGCCGTCCTGCACCGCCTTGAACGCGGCGCGCACCGCGATCTCGGTCTTGCCGTAGCCGACGTCGCCGCAGACCAGCCGGTCCATGGGCCGCCCCGACTCCATGTCGCGCTTGACCTCGTCGATGGTGGTCGCCTGGTCGGGGGTCTCGGTATGGGGGAAGGCGTCCTCCAGCTCCCGCTGCCACGGGGTGTCCGGCGCGAAGGCGTGGCCGGGGACCGACATGCGGACCTGATAGAGCCGCACGAGCTCGCCCGCCATGTCCCGGACCGCGCGCCGGACCCGGGACTTCTGCTTGTTCCACTGGTCCGAGCCCAGGCGTGACAGGCGCGGTGACTCGCCGCCGAGGTACTTCGAGACCCACCCGACCATGTCGGTGGGCACGTACAGCCGGTCGCCCTGCGCGTACTCCAGCAGCAGGTAGTCGCGCTCGGCGCCGGCGATCGCACGGCGGACCATCCCGCTGTAGCGGGCCACGCCGTGGACCACGTGGACGACGAAGTCCCCAGGCTCAAGGTCCAGCAGGAACTGCTCGCGCCGCCGCCGGGTGATCCGCTGGTCCTGGCGGGTGGCCCGCCGGGCGCCGAACAGGTCCTCCTCGCCCAGAACCGCCAGGCGGCCGGACCCCAACACGAAGCCCCGCCCGGCCATGGACTCCGCCGCGTCGTCGGTCTCCCCGACGATCTCCTGCATCCGCTGGAGCGAGCCGTGACCGGCGGCGGTGAGGACCAGGGTGTGGCCCATCGCGCGGATCTCCCGGGCCTGGCCCGCGACGGCTTCGCGGTCCTTCCACGACTCGATCCCGAGCGCGTCGCCCTCCGCGAGCTCCGACAGCTCGACCCGGGGCAGCTCGCCGAGCGCCTCGAGCAGGGGCTTCACCGCCCGGGCCCCGGGCCAGTCCTGCGCGTCGGCCAGGGCGTCGGCCTCGCGGTAGATCGTCGCCGCACGGTCCTCGGTCCGCCGGCTGGAGGCGAGGACGACCCACGCGTTGCCCGGGAGCGATTCGGCGAGGGTGGGCAGGCGATCGAACACGAGCGGGGCGACGATCTCCATGCCCTCGAACGAGAGGCCCTCCGAGACCCGGGCCAGGGCCTCGCGGAACCGGCCGAGGTGATGGGGCGCGGCGACCGCCGCGCGGTCGCGGACGTCGTCGGTGGGCACGAGCTCGCGGCACGCCCACAGCTCGGCGCGCTTGAGGGCCGCGGTCGTCGTCTGGGTGGACGGCTGGAACGCGCGCAGCGACTCGACCTCGTCACCGAAGTACTCGACGCGAACCGGCCGGGCGCCGTTCGCGGGGAAGACGTCGAGGATGCCGCCCCGGACGGCGAACTCGCCGCGGTGCTCGACGACGTCCGTGCGTCCGTAGCCGAGCTCCACCAGACGTTCCGCCAGCAGGTCGGGGGCCAGCTCGTCGCCGGGCTCGAGGTGAAGCGGCTCGGCCTGGCCGAGCGTCGGGACGAGGGTCTGCATGGCGGCCACCGCCGGAGCGACCAGGACGTAGGGGCCGGCCGCGGCGCGGGCCGCGTGGAGGGCGAACCCGCGCCGGCCAGACACCTCCGGGCTGGGCGAGATGCCCTCGTAGGGCAGGGCCTCCCAGGCCGGGAACACGGCCACCCGGGTGGGCAGGAAGAGCTCGGCGGTGTTCGCGATCCGCTCGGCCTCCAGGTGGCCCGGCGCGACGACGAGCACCGGCGCCCGGACGGCCCGCGCGAGCGCGGCCGCGGCGTACCCGTGCCCCGGCTCGGGCACGCGAGCCACCCGCCGCCCGTGCGACGTGAGCAGCGCGTCGAACCGCTCCGACTCGATCAGCCGATCGAGCAGCTCCTCCATGAACCCGGCACCTCCGGACAGCACGAAGAGACCCCTCTCCGCCGAAAGAGGCCCCTGACCTGCGGTTTTGTCTTCCTGGAGCCGTCGCCGGGCGGCGGCCGCTCCCGCGTGGATGATACCGAGGGACGCGGGAATCGGCGGAGGGTCAGCCGGGCGAGGCGTTGCGGTTGTGGCGGTCCATGGCCCGGGCGAGGCCCGCCTCGATGAGGGTGAGGGCCGCGTCGGCGGCCTCCTCGAGCAGGATCGAGAGCTCGTCCTGCTCCCGTTTGGCGAAGGGCTGGAGGACCCAGTCCGTCGGATCGCCCCGGCCGGGCGGACGGCCGACGCCGAGCCGGACGCGGTAGAAGTCCGGGGTTCGCAGGGCCTGGACGAGCGAGTTCAGCCCGTTGTGACCGGCGGTGGAGCCGCCCCGCTTCACCTTGAGGGAACCGAAGGGAAGCTCGATCTCGTCGTGGACGGCGACGAGGCCGTCGGCGCCGACACCCTGCTTCTTCGCGTAGCCGGCGTACGTCGGCCCGGACTCGTTCATGTACCGGTGCGACTTCGCGAGCAGAACGCGGTCTTCGCCCACCCGGATCTCGGCAACGTCGAGCGGCAGGAAGCGGACCTTCTTGAACCGTCCCCCGGCGCGTGCGGCGAGGATGTCAGCGACCATCGCGCCGGCGTTGTGCCGGGTGCGCGCGTAGCGCTCGCCGGGGTTGCCGAGCCCGGCGACGAGCCAGGTCATGCGATCGAGGCTGAGGGCCTAGCCCTCGGAGCCCTGGTCGGAGGAGCCCTCGCCGCGGCCCTCGGACGGGGCGGCACCCTCGCCGGCCTCGCCCTCGGCGCCCTCGACACCCTCCTCGCCCTCGACGCCCTCCTCGCCCTCGACGCCCTCTTCCTCCTCCTCGACCTTCATGATCGGGGCCGGGAAGACGCCGACCACGGCATCCTCGACGGACGTGATGAGCTCCACGCCCTCGGGGATGGCCAGCTCGGAGACCTTGAGCGAGTCGTTGATCTCCAGGCCGCTGATGTCGGCGACGATGGAGGACGGCACGTTGGTCGGGAGTGTCTCGAGCTCGACCTCCCACAGGTGGTGCTCCAGGACGCCGCCCTCCTTGACGCCGGGCGACTCGCCGGTGATCTCGATCGGGACCTTGACCGTGATCTTCTCGGTGCGCGAGATCTTGAAGAAGTCCGCGTGGAGGAACTCGCCGCGCACGATGTCGCGCTGGACCTCCTTGGCGAGCGCGAGGTGGTTGTCGCCGTTCACCTGGAGGTCGATGAGGACGTTCATGCCGGCCTCGGTGTGGAGCACGTGGTACAGCTCGCGCGAGTCCACGGAAACGTGGATGGGATCGACGCCGCGGCCGTAGACGACGGCCGGCACCCGGCCCTTCGCGCGGAGCTTGCGGGCGAAGCCCTTGCCGGCGCCCTCGCGCGGCGTGGCCTCGAGCTTCTTCTCAGCCATGGAGTCCCTCCGAAGTGGCGGCCGGCGAACGCCGAACCGAGCACGGAGGATAGCAAACAGGCTGGTCGGCTCACCGGCCCCGGCGGAGGCGGGCTTTCAGCTCGGTCTTGAAGGCCGGCCAGATGAACCTTCGGCGCTTGCCGTCGATCAGGGTCAGGTCGCCGGCGGCGCTCAGGGTGTGCATCCCGTTCGTGTAGGGCTCGGCGAACGGGGCGATGACGTGGACGACCTCCTCGCGGAACTCGGTGGGGGTGAGCACGTCCACCCGGTTGATGACCACCGCCCCTCCGTACGTCCCCGCGTTGTCCTGCGCCGGGCGGTACAGGACGCCCTCGTGGACGAACGGCGTTCCGCCGGGACGGGCCGACCGAACGTCGGTCTTGATCGGATTCTGCGCGTGCGGCGTCCACCGGCCGGTGAGGCGCGTGGCCCACCACGCGTACAGCTTCGCGTTCGGGCCGCGGTCCTTGTCCGTCGCGAACAGCCACCACCGGCGCTCGAAGAAGAACGGCGTGGGATCGAGGGCGGCGACGTCGTCGATCAACGCGCCCACCCGCTGCCATTCCCCGGGGAGGCTCAGCGACTTCCACAGGGCGATCTCGCGGGCGGCGTGGGTCTCGGGGACGCACAGGATCGCCTCCCCGTGCTCGAGCGCGTACGGGTACGAGGCGTGGACCTTCGTGTCGGGCCCGCGCGCCGGGTCCGGCAGGCGGCCGGTGAACGGGAAGGCCCCTGCGTCGAAGAGGACGGCCACCTGGCCCCGCCCGCTCTCGTAGTCGAACTCCTCGGCCAGGAGGGTGAGGGTCTCGCCGGTGTAGGCGCCGAACGGGTCGGCCAGATACCGGGGCCCGCCCGGCTCGGGCAGCCAGTAGACGTGCGGGCGGGCGCCGGGCTCGAGGAACGAGTCGATGGGCGCGTCGACGATCCCGACCGACCACTGGTCGGCCCGGAACAGCCCGGTGAACTGGTTCGAGATGAAGTTCACGCACAGGTGCAGGGCGAACAGGATCGTCTGCATCCCGCGCGGATTTCGGTACACCGGCGCCTGGCTCGCGGTGGCGTCGCCGTCGACGTGGTCGGTGATGCCGCCCCGGATGTCGGCGCACACGCGCACGGGCCAATCCGCGCCGCCGAAGTAGGCCTGGTCGCGGTTTCGCGCGTACGAGTGGTCGATCGTGCGGAACCATCCCTTGTGCAGGATCACGCCGCCGTCCAGGCGCTCGGTGAGCCGCTGCAGTACCGCGCCGGTGAGTGGGTCGCCGTTGTAGATCTCCCAGAAACACGGCGGCCCGCCGCGGTAGACCTGCTCGTCGTCGTGATGGAACGACCACACGCCGTACCGCGCCACGTCCAGGATCGCCCCGCGGATGATCCCGAACTCGAACCGGAGGATGAAGTCGAGCTCGGCGTCGCGGATCGTGTCGACGTCCTCCTTGTCGAAGTACTCGCTCCACTTGCCCACACGGGTGACGTGGACGCCGAACGCCGGGACGCCCTCGAGGTCGTCGGCGAGGGACTCCCGCCGGCTGGCCCGCGCCGTGCGGACGACGAACAGGCGCAGGAACAGCGTCCAGAGCAGGTCGCGGCGGGCAGCGCGGCGCCGCAGCTTCTCCCACCAGGTGCCGGCCTCGGGTGGCGTCTCGTTGACGATCAACAGGGCGGGCTCGGCGTGGCCGCTCGCGATGAGGTCGCGGATGCACCGCGCCTGCCACGCCGGGAACCACGTACTGCTGCACATGATCCCGAACCGAAGGGGGCGATCCACGGTTCGCCGGGGAGGACGCCGCGGGCTCACAGGTAGCCGAGGCCCTGCAGGTGCGACACGATCTCCTCGTCGAGGGCCTCGGCCGGGGTCTTCTCGGCCCCGGCCCACGATCCCCTACGGGCCGCCAGGCGTGCGGTCACCGCGGGATGCTCGGCCCGGACGTCGCGCGTCTCCTGCGGGTCGGCCGCGAGGTCGTAGAGCGCCTCGTCCCCCTCCGAGGACGCGAGGTACTTGAACCGACCCTCGTACGCCGCCACCCACCGGGAGCGGACCATCGCTCGCTGCTCCTCGCTCAGGCCGCCGAAGCGCTCCTCGATCCGCTGGCCCGCACTGACCTGGTTCGACGCGGACTCGTACTCGGCCACCGCCGACTCGGGCGCGGAGGCGGCCCAGCGATCGGCGGCCAGGCCGGCGAACATCGGGGCCAGCGACAGCAGCCCGGTGACCGCCTCCTCGGCGCCGGGAGGGACGCCGGGGCCGGCGACGACCAGGGGCACGTGCAGCAGGGGCTCGTGCATCGACAGGACGTGGGAGAGCTTGTGGTGCTCGCCGAGCGATTCGCCGTGGTCGGAGGTGACCGCGATGACGGTCTCGTCCAGCACCCCCCGCGCCTCCAGCGCCTCGAGCGTCCGGGCCAGGACGCGGTCGCAGTACCGGATCTCGCCCTCGTACATCTCGCGCAGGAGCGCCAGGTCCGCCGCGGAGATCTCGTCGCGGCCGAGGGAGAACAGGATCATCCGATCGGCGGTCCACCGCCGAACCGCGGACAGCCCCTCCAGTCGCCGGCGAGCCCCTCCCGCCGCGAAGCTCGCCGGCGGGACGTACGGGGCGTGCGGCTCCATCAGGTTGAGGAACGCGAAGAACGGCCGGCGGTCCCCCCGGGCGTTCGCGTCGAGGAACCGGCCGAGGGCATCGAGCGAGAACTCCGCCCCACCGTCGCCCCGGCCGGTGATCCGCCGCGCGTGGACCCGGGCCGCCTTCGCGTAGCGGCCGAGGGTGGAGTCGTTGCCGGTGCGGACCTCGAGGGGCGAGCCCAGCTTCGGCAGCTTCGCGTGCCGCCACGACTCGTGGAACGCCTCGAAGCCGTGGTTGAACCCGAGGGCCGGGCCGATCCACGGGTTCGCCGAGCAGCCGAACGTGGCGTAGCCGGCCCGGCGGAGGTGCTCGGGAAGCCAGCCGTCGGCGAGGCCCTCGATGACCGGCCGGGTCGAGCAGATCTGA
>JBBDTT010000108.1:0-6960 GCA_040904285.1 Actinomycetota bacterium | reverse complement strand
CGACTGGCTCGACGCCGAGATCGAGCGCCTGGCTGGCCGCACTCCCGGCGGGAGCCCGCTCACCCTCGGCCACCTGTGGCTGGGAACCGAGCGAGGAGAGCCCGGCGAGGCGGCCAGGCTCGCCGCCATCGAGTCGGGCGCGACTTCGGCCCGGGTCGACCTCCGGATGATCTCGACCAGCCTCACCGAGGGCCGCCCGCGACGGCTGCCACTCGAGCCTCACGAGTTCTTCTTCGACCCGGACGAGATGCGGGCGCGGTTCCCGGAGCCCGTGGTGGCGTGGATGGAAGCTCACCCGCCGCCGGTCCCGCCGGGGGCGAAGGGGCGCGAGTGGGAGCTCCGGTGCCGCCTCCTCCGGCCGCTCCGGCCGCTGCCCGCACCCGCCGACATGCCCGTGGTCGTGGCCGCCCGGATGAGCCTGAGCTTCCCGGTGCTGATCAGCGCCGTGCCGTTGTGGACGATCGACATGACGCGCACCGCGAACCAGCGGGCGGACAGGGCGTGGGGCGCCTGGCTGAGGGCGCACGCCGCCGAGTGGCCGCGGCTGCGCGACGACGACCGGGCGTGGGAGGCAGCCGAGAAGCCGGCCCGCCGGCCGGACCCCGTCCGGTGCTGGTTCTCCGACGGCGGGATCACCAGCAACTTCCCGGTCCACTTCTTCGACGCCCCCATCCCGCGGTGGCCGACCTTTGCCATCAACCTCCGCCCGTTCCACCCCGACCACGGCAAGCAGCCCGACGAGTCGAAGAACGTCTACACGCCTCGGTCGAACCTGGGAGGCATCCAGCGTTGGTGGTCACCGATCCACCCCGAGCCCAGCGCGAAGGCGCTGTTCGGGTTCCTGGCCGGCGTCGCGGACACCATGCAGAACTGGAAGGACAACGAGCAGCTCGAGATCCCCGGCTATCGGGACCGCGTGGCGCACGTCAGCCACACCCACCAGGAGGGCGGGATGAACCTCGCCATGCCGGAGAAGGACATCGAGGCCCTCGCCCTGCGCGGCGGCCACGCGGGGGCCAAGCTCCGGACCCGGTTCGCGACGCCGAACGGCGACGGGACGCCGATGACCTGGGACAACCACCGCTGGCTCCGGTATCGCACGACGATGTCGCTGCTCGAGGACACCCTGGGCCGGTTCCGCCGGACGTACCTCGATCCCGAACCGGGGGAGCGCTCCTACGCGGAGCTGATCGCCCGCGGGAAGGCGAGGCCGGTCGGCTACCGGATGGGGATGGGCCAGGCCGGGCACGCGCTGCGGGCCACGACCCAGATGGTCGCCCTCGGCGGCCGGTGGCAGAAGGCGTCGCCGGGTGACCGGTTCGCGAACGGGGCGCCGAGCCCGAGCCCCGCGCTGCGGATCGTCCCGAAGGTATAGCCCCGCCGGCCGGATCAGGCGGACGCACGCGTGGGGACCACCGTGTTGCAGCGCTGGTCCTCCCACGCGCCGTTGCCGGCCAGGACCTTGCGGAGCATGCGGCGAAGCGACGCGAGCTCGTTCGACGTCAGGTGGGCCGCGAACACCTCGCCGACCGCCCGGTCGAACTCGGGGAACGAGTCCTCGACGATGCGAGCCCCCTCGTCGGTCAGCACCGCGTAGATCACCCGCCGGTCCGAGGTCGCCGCGCCCCGGGTCAGCAGGCCGCGCTCGACCAGGCGCTCGACCAGCCGGGTGGCGCCGCTGCGGCTGAGCAGCAGCAGCTCGGCGAGCACGTGCATCCGCAGCCGCCGGCTCGGCTCCGAGTACAGGCGGACCAGGACCTCGTGCTCGGGGAGGGACAGGCCGTGGGAGGCCTGGAGGCGATCCTCGAGAGCCTCGGCCACCACGGTCTGGGCCTGCACCAGGTTCAGCCACACGGCCAAGGGTTCGCGCTCCAACGTCTCCATTCCACCCATTCTCTCACCGACCGATTGACGTGACAATAATTGTCGGGAATATCATTGCTCGCGCAACGGTTGGGGACTCCGAGAAGGAGGAACCGACATGCCAGAGCTTCAGGAGTACCCCGAGATCCAGGTCCCGGGACCGGGGACGTACACGTTCGATCCCGCGCACACCGAGGTCGGCTTCTGGGCCCGCCACCTGATGGTGACCAAGGTCCGCGGCCGGTTCAACGAGGTGACCGGCACGATCGAGGTCGGCGAGACGCCCGAGGCGTCCTCGGTCGACGTGACGATCGGCGCCGCGAGCATCGACACGGACGACGAGGGACGCGACGGGCACCTTCGCTCGCCCGACTTCCTCGACGTGGAGCGGTTCCCGCACCTCCGCTACCGCAGCACGAAGATGGAGCGCACGGGGGTGCGGACCGGCCGGATCGAGGGCGAGCTCACGATCCGCGACGTCACCCTGCCCGTGACCCTCGACGCCGAGTACAACGGGATGTCGACCGATCCGTGGGGCAAGGTGCACACGGCGTTCTCCGCCACCGCGGAGATCGACCGCGAGACGTTCGGCATGACGTGGAACCAGGCCCTCGAGACCGGCGGCGTCCTGGTCGGACGCACCGTCAAGATCGAGCTCGAGGTCCAGCTGGTCCCCGTGGCCGCCGAGGCCGCGGCCTAACCGTCAGGGCAGCTGCATGATCTTCCAGGCCAGCTCGCCCTGGTCGCGGGCGTCCTGCAGCGCGTTGTGGCTGAGCTCGCGCTTCGGCCGGACCGCCTCGACCATCCGGTCCTTGCGCGAGCTCTCCCACTCCACCCGGGCCCGGCCCATGTACAGGCTCCGGATGTCCACCCCGCTCACCCCGAACGGGTTGCGCCCGAGGAACTTGTGGAAGTACCAGGCCACGAACATCCAGTCGAAGGCCACGGGGTAGGCGACGAACACCGGCCACTCGCCGGCCTCCTCCGCCAGCCAGTCGGCGAAGCGCTGCATGGCCTCCTCGGGCGCCACCGCGGTGCGCTTCAGCTCCTCGAGGTCCATCCCGCAGACCGCCATCGCCTCCGGCACGAAGTTGTCGTTGAGGGGCTGGAGCTCGACGTAGAAGCCCACAGTCCGATCCGGGACCAGACACGCGCCGATGGCCAGCATCGAGTACTCCCCCGGGATCGGCCCCGAGGCCTCGATGTCCACGCTCACGTACGTCCGCTTCGCGTCTGTCACAACGACCTCACGTCACGTCCCGCCGCCGAAACTCGAGTATCGCGATCGCCAACAGCACGGCCAGGTACGCGCCCAGCACCAGCAGCCCGCGCCCGGCGCCGATGACGACCTCGATCGGCACATGCTCGAACCCGCCGCCGGGCAACTCCACCAAGCGTTCCCCGACGATCAGCCGGTTCTCGCCGGTCAGTACGGCCGAGGCCAGGTCGCCCGCCATCCACGGCCGCCACTCCGGACGGAACGCGGCCAGGAAGCGTTCGAGGGCGGCCAGGTAGGCCAGGCCCATTCCCACGGCGGCGGCGGTGGAGCGAAGCAGCGAGGTCACCGCGATGCCCAGCAGCCCGGCCAGTCCCGCGAGGAGCGACGCCCGTCCGATGGTCGCGGCGGTCTCGCCCCAGAACCCGGACGGTGCGTTGGTCACCCCGCGTGTCGCGGCGACCACCCACATGCCGGCGAACAGCAGGCAGAGCAGGGCGAGCGCCATCAGGGCGGTGGCGACCGCCGCCGCGGCCGCCTTGGCCAGCAGCACCCGGCCCCGGCGGGGCTCCCACAGCAGCAGGTGTCCCAGCGTGTTGTGGTGTCCCTCCGAGCCCATCGAGGTGGCGCCGACCATGAAGGAGATGAGCGTCGCGAACACGGCGTAGACCAGGAGCGGCACCTCCACGTCCTTGCCCAGGATGAACCGCGGATCCTCGTAGAAGTCCTCGACCTGCAGGTCCTCGGTGAACTCCGGCCCGCAGTCGATCTCCGGCCCCTCGCACTGCCGCAGGACCTCCTCGTACTGCCGGCGGGCGGCCTCGAGCGTCTCCTCGTTTGGGGGATTCCCGGAGGAGTTGATGAACAGGCTGATCACGATCAGGAGCAGCAGCACGGCCAGGCCGATGACCAGGACCTGGATCGCGCGGCGGCTGCGCAGGCGCAGGAGCTCGGCGCGGAGGAGGCCGATCACGGGGCCGGCTCCTCCTGCGAGGTGAGCTCCAGGAACGCCGCCTCGAGGGTGGCCTGCTCGGGCCGGAGCCCGGTGAGGTAGACGCCGGCGTCGGCGAGGGTCTTCGTGATCCGCGCCGCGTCCTTCGATCCCGTCGCGGTCACCAGCAGGTCGTCGCCGTCGCGACGGACGGGCGCTTCGTGGCGATCGTGACGCGGTGCTCCTCGGCCTTCCCGCCGGCCAGGAGCTCCCTGACCGAGCCCTGGGCGATCAGCCGGCCCCGGGACAGGATCGCCACGTGGTCGCACACCTGCTGGACCTCGTGGAGCTGGTGGCTGGACAAGAACACCGTCCGGCCCTCGGCGCCCAGGCGGCGGATCAGCTCGCGGACCTCGCGGATGCCGGCGGGGTCCAGGCCGTTGGCCGGCTCGTCCAGGACCAGCAGCGGCGGGTCCTTGAGCAGCGCGCCGGCGATGGCCAGGCGCTGCTTCATGCCGAGCGAGTAGCCCTTCACCCGGTGGCGGTCGCGGCCCGTCAGGTCGACGATCTCCAGGACCTCGTCGACCCGGGCGTCCGACACGCCGGCCACCCGGGCGAGGACCTCCAGGTTCCGCCGCCCCGTGAACCCGGGGTGCAGCGCCGGGGCCTCGACGATCGCCCCGACCCGCGACATGACCTCGGACAGACCGCTCGGCACCGGCCGGCCGAACAGGCGGACTTCGCCGGCGGTGGCCCGGTGCATCCCCACCGCGACCCGGATCGTGGTCGTCTTCCCCGACCCGTTCGGCCCGAGGAACCCGAACACCCCGCCCTCCGGCACGTCGAGGTCCAGCCCGTCCACGGCGACCGTCGCCCCGCCCCGCAGGCGCCGGTACCGCTTGCGCAGCCCGCGAACCTCCAGGACCGAGGTGCTCACCGGGACTCGGGGCCGCCCGCGTCGGCGCGGCTGGGGCGGATCCCGGCCCGGCTCACGCGGCGCATCCCGAACCGGTACAGCGGCGGGGCGAGCAGCCGCAGCGCCTGCAGCGCCGCCAGCCCGCGGGGGACCGAGATCTCCGGGGCGATCTCGTCCTCGACCACGCGCACGATCGTCTTCGCGATCCGCTCGGGCGTCATCACGGCCCGGGCCCGCCACCCGCCGGCCTCGGTCGCGTCCCGGTGCGGGAAGCGCTCCGTCGACACGAGCCCCGGATTGACCGTCGTGCACAACACGCCCCGTGGCGAGACCTCGTAGTGGAGCGCCTCGCTGAACGCCACGACCGCGTGCTTCGTCGCGGTGTACACGCTCGAGCCCGGCACCGCGAACCGCCCGGCGAGCGACGCAACGTTGACCACGTGGCCCCGTCCCTGCTCGAGCATCGACGGCAGGAACGCCTTCGTCCCGTACAGCACGCCCATCAGGTTGGTCCGGACGACCTTCTCGATCTGTTCCAGGGAGAGCTCCGCGAACGGCCCGCCCCCGGGGATCCCGGCGTTGTTGACGATGACGTCGCACCGGCCGTGGCGGCCGAGGACCACATCGCGCAGACGGGCCACGCTCGCCGGGTCGGCCACGTCGACCTCGACCGGGAAGGCCTCGCCGCCCCGCTCGCGGATCGCGGCCGCGAGCTTCTCCAGGCGCTCCATGCGCCGGGCCGTCGGCACCACCAGCGCGCCGCGGCCGGCGAGGGCCCACGCCGTGGACCAGCCGATGCCGGAGGACGCGCCGGTGACGACGGCGACGCTGCCGCGGAGCTCCAAGGCGCCTAGTGGCCGCCGAGGCCGGTGAGGGTCTGGCCGCCGTCCAACACCACGATCGAGCCGGTCATGAACGCGGACGCGTCGCACGCCAGGAACAGCGCGAGGTTCGCGACGTCGTCGGGGGACCCCCACCGGCCGAGGGGGATCATCGACAGGATGTTCTTCGTGAACGCCTCGTCCTGGCGGGCTCCCGAGTTCATCTCGGACTCCACCCACCCGGGCGCGATCGCGTTCACGCGGATGTTGTACGGCGCCCACTCCTGCGCCGCGGTCCGGGTCAGGCTGATCAGCGCCGCCTTCGCCGTCCCGTAGTAGGACAGGCCCGGGGTGGCGATGAACCCGGCCACGCTCGCCATGTTGATCACCGAGCCGGCGTTCTTGGCCTGCAGGATCGGGGCCACCGCCTGCAGCGCGTAGAACGCGCTGTGGAAGTTGATCCGGAAGTACTTCTCCAGGCCGGACTCGAGCTTGAGCGTCTCGATCGTCGAGAAGAACGGCGCGGCGCCGGCGTTGTTGACGAGCACATCGACCGTGCCGAGCTCGGCCACGGTCCGGTCGACCAGGGCCTGCACCTGTTCGCGCTGCATCATGTCGGTGGGGACGGCCAGCGCCCGGCGGCCGAGGCCCTCGATCTCCTTGGCCACCAGCTTCAGGTCCTCCTCGCCCCGGGCGGCGAGTGCGACGTCGGCGCCGTGCTCGGCCAGGCGCAGGGCCACGGCCTTGCCGATGCCCTTGCTGCCGCCGGTCACGATCGCGACCTTGCCCTCGAGCGAGAGTTCGAGCATGAAAAGCCTCCCTGTAGGATCGAGCGGTGGCCGGTAGCAAAGCACACGAGGACCGATGGACGCGCGGTGACTACACGCGCGACGAGCTCCTCGATGCCTTGCTCGCCGAGGGCATGGCCGGCGAGGTCGCCCACGACCGGATGAACGTCTTCGGCAAGGTGCAGCGCATGGTCCTCGGCGACCCCGACGTGACCTTCGGGCTGTCCGGGATGACGCGGTACGAGGCCGGGGAGGTGATGGCCCTCATCGACCGGTCGATCAAGTTCGAGCCCGGGCACGGGTGGGAGGGGCCGACGATCGTCGACCCGGAGACGATCCTCGAGAGCCTCGAGGCGATGGGGGACCGGCTGGCGCTCGCCGCCGAGCGCGGCGAGGAGGTCCTGATCACGACGGGACACCCGGTG
>JBBDTT010000107.1:0-6981 GCA_040904285.1 Actinomycetota bacterium | reverse complement strand
GACCAGGCGCCGCCCTCGGCGTCGCGCCAGGACCCCCCGATCAGCAGCTGCTTGGAGACGCCGTCGACGACCCGCACCTCCTGCTCGCGCGTGATCACGTGGCCACGATCTCCTCTCCGAGCTCCTCGAAGACGTCCAGGTCCAGGGTGTAGTCGATGGGCACGACGAGGACCGAAGGGAGGGCCAGGCCGAGGGCCTCGTCGAGGCGGGCCACGAACTCCTCGATCGTCCCGCACCGCCATGCGGGGAGGCCGAACGCCTCGGCGAGCTTCACGAAGTCCGGGTTGCCGAACGTCGTTCCGAAGCTCTCGCCGAACCGCTTGCGCTGCTTCCACGCGATCGAGCCGAACGTGCCGTCCTCCCAGACCACGCTGACGAAGGGCGTCCCGAGCCGGACCGCCGTCTCGAGCTCCTGGCAGTTCATGAGGAATCCGCCGTCGCCGCTCACGGCGACCACCTTGCGGTCGGGATGCGCCAGCTTCGCGCCGATGGCCCCGGGCACGGCGAAGCCCATGCCCGCCAGGCCGTTGGAGATCAGGACGGTGTTGGGCTCGAACGCCGGGTAGATCCGGCCGATCCACAGCTTGTGGAGGCCCACATCGGAGACCAGGATGTCGTCCCGCCCGAGCGCGCGGCGGATCGCCTGCAGCACCCTCGGCGGGCGCATGGGCGAGGACGGCTCGCGCTCCACCCGTTCCATCCGGCGCGCGACCATCGCGCGGAGCTCGGGCACACCGACCTTGTGGGGATGGGTGCCGCTGGACTTCGCCAGCGCTCCGAGGGTGTGGACGAGGTCGCCGACGAGCTCCACCTGGGGCACGAAGTGCTCGTCGATCTCGGCGGAGACGGTGTCGATGACGACGATGGTCTTCGTCCCGTCGGGGTTCCAGTGCCGCGGCGCATGCTCCACCAGGTCGTAGCCGATGGCAACGACGACGTCGGCCTCGTCGAACCCGGCGAGCCGGTAGTCGCCCGCCTGGAGGCCGACGGCCCCGAGCGCCAGGGGGTCTTCCGGGTCCATCAGCCCCTTGCCCATGAAGCTCTCGGCGACGGGGATCCCCGTCGTCCGGGCGAACTCGCGGAGCGCCGGCGACGCGCCTCCGCGGACCACGCCGTTGCCCGCCAGGGCGATGGGCCGTCCGGCATCTCGCAGGATCGCGGCCGCGCGTTCGACCTCGGCGTCCGGGGGCTCCGTCCGGGGCGGTGGGGTGTGGGGGAGCGGCCTCCCCTCGGCCGGGGCCGCCATGACGTCCTCGGGCAGCTCGATGTGGGTTGGGCCGGGCCGCTCCGCCTCGGCCAGCTTGAACGCCTTGCGCACGACCTCCGGGATGCTCGAGGGGTCGCTGACGCGGGCGTTCCATTTCGTGATCGGGCGCATCAGGCCGAGGACGTCGATGTACTGGTGGGACTCCTTGTGCGTCCTGGCGACGGCGGCCTGCCCGGTGAGGACGACGAGCGGCGACCGGTCGAGGAAGGCGTCCGCCACGGCGGTGACCAGGTTGGTTGCGCCCGGCCCGAGGGTCCCCAGGCACACGCCGGCGCGGCCCGTGAGGTGTCCGAACACGTCTGCGATGTAGCCGCCGCCCTGCTCATGGCGAACCGGGACGAACCCGATCGAGGAGCGCGAGAGCGATTCGCTCAGATCGAGCGTCTCCTCGCCGGGGATCCCGAACACGTGCCGGACGCCCTCGGCCTCGAGGCACTCGACGAACAGGTCCGACGCCTTGCGCGCCATGTCCCGCCCCCTCCTCGGTCCTGCCCAACCCGGGCACGGCCCGGATTTCACGCTACAGGCTTCGCCGGGAACGAGGGGAGCCGGAGCGGCCATCGTGTGGAGCGCCACGACGGGCGACCCAACGCTCAGGGGGGTGTCGAGGCGTGCGGGCTCGAACAGTTCCCTCGTGCAACGCGCCTTCCTGCTCATCCTCGCGCTGGTCCTGCTGGTGCCGCCTCAAGCGCCGGCCGCCGCGCTCGTGCCGGCGGCGCCGATCCCGAACATGCCCGGGCAGGACGCGGGACCGGCGTTCATCGGGCACCCGGCGCGGACCCGGCCCCTGCGGTCGTTCCGCGTGCCCGAACACCCCTTCATGGCGCCCAACGGCCGGAGCAACATCCACAACGACCCGTACATGACCGACGCGTACGCGCAGCGAGGGCCGATGGGGCGGGGCACCACGTCGACGTCGACCTGGCTGGGGCTCGAGGAGTGCGCCTCCATCACCTTCGACAGCCGGGGCCGGATCGTCGGCCTGTGCGGGACCGCGGACGGCGCGCGCCTCCGGCTGTTCGACGCGACCTCGCTCGAAACGCTGGCGATCCTGCCGCTGCCGCCCCGGTCGGTCCGGCCGGGTACCACGCCGCTCACCGACTTCTGCTCGGCCGGGTACTTCTACCTGGGCCGGGACGACCGCGGGGTTCTGGCCACGAACACGAACCAGATCTGGGTGGTGGGCGTGACCGAGCCGGGCGTGTTCGTCCTCGAGGCCGTCCACGACGTGAACGCGGCCGCCCCGCCGCCGGACTGCATCGCGTCGGTGCTCCCCGACTGGAGCGGGCGGCTGTGGTTCGTGACCCGCCTGGGGGTCGTGGGCACGATCGACCCGGACACCGGCGCGGTCGAGAGCCTCGCGTTCGAGGACGAGCTGATCGTCAACTCCTTCGCGGTGGACGAGACCGGTGGGGTGTACGTGGTGAGCGACCACGCGATGTACCGCCTCCAGGCGGACCCGGCCACCGGCGGGCCGGAGGTCGCCTGGCGGGTCGCGTACGACCGGGGCACACGCCAGAAGCCGGGGCAGCTGTCGCGGGGATCGGGAGTCACGCCGACGCTGGTCGGCAAGGACTTCGTCGCGATCACGGACAACGCCGAGCCCCGCATGCGGGTCGAGGTCTACCGGCGCGACTCCGGCCGGCTGGTGTGCCGCCAGCCGGTCTTCGCGGCCGGCCGCAGCGCGACGGAGAACTCGCTCATCGCCGTGGGCCGCGGACTGATCGTCGAGAACAACTACGGCTACGAGAGCCCGGTGTCCACGGCGGACGGCCTGTCCACCGAACCAGGCCTCGCGCGCGTCGACTTCGACCCTCGGCGGCGAAGGTGCCGGACCGTGTGGACGAGCCGTGAGACCTCGCCCACCACCGTGGCCAAGGCGTCGCTCGGGAGCGGGCTGGTCTACGCCTACGCCAAGCCGCCGAACGAGGACGGCGTCGACGCGTGGTACCTCACGGCGATCGACTTCCGCACCGGACGGACCGTGTTCAAGGTCCTCACCGGAACCGGCTACCTCTACAACAACCACTACGCCCCGGTGTCCATCGGGCCCGACGGGGCGGCGTACGTCGGGGCGCTGGGCGGGCTCCTGCGCATCGCCGACGGCGCGTAGCGGGAGACTTCTCAGCGCCGGTGGGCTCTGTTACTGTCCCGATCGGTCGCCTGTGTCGCAAACGAACTCCGCCCCCGGCTGGTACCCCGACAGCGCTGGTAGCTCGTTCCAGTGGTGGAACGGCACGTTCTACACCGGGCAGGCCTGGCAGCCGCCTCCGGACGAGGTCCTCTTCGACGTCTACCTGCTCGAGGGTGGCCTGGGCCCGAAGCTCCGCCTCCGCGGAACGCTCATGCAGCAGCTCGGGATGGCCAAGGACCACGCCAAGGCGCTGATCGACGCCGCACCCGGGGTCGTCGCCACGCGCCTGCCCCGCCCGATCGCCGAGAAGCTCGCCCAGGAGATCGTGGACATGGGCGGCAACCTGGCCGAGATCCGCTCGACGGGGATGACCGCGGCCGCCTTCCTGTCCGGCGCCCGAGCTCCGCAGGTATCCCCGGCTCCACCTCCCGCGCCGCCCGCGCCGCCGCCCGCACCCCCCGCGCCACCTCCTGCACCGGCGATGCCGCCCGCCCCCGTTCCCCCGATCGCCCCGCCCGTGGCTCCGCCGGCAGGGACCACGCCGCAGACCTCGGCGGACCCGCGGTTCGTCCACGTGGAGGCGCAGTTCGCCACGTTCCGCGCCCAGAAGGAGGCCGGCCAGCTCAGCGCGGCCCAGCTGGACCAGATCCTGACCGCGCTCACGTTCGAGAGCGGCGGCCGGTACTGGATGATCGGTGCGAACACCGGCCAGTGGTACGCCTCGGCGGGCGACGCCTGGGTCGCCACCGTCCCCCCCGGGCGGGGCGCGTGAACGCACGCGAAGGAGGCGGCGATGCCTGATCCGGTCCGGATGCAGGGCGAGGCGCTGAAGTCGAGCGGGGCCAGGACGATGATCGGCGCGGTCGTGCTCGTGGGCATCGGCATCGCCGTGACCGCGGCCACCTATCGGACCGCCGACCCCGGGGACACCTACATCTTCGCGTGGGGCCCGATCATCATCGGCGGCATCACCTTCTTCCGCGGCCTGTCCCAGTACGTCCGCGGCTCGTCGACGCTGCGGCGCGCGGGCGGTGCCTTCCCCGCCGCGCCCGTGCCCGGCGCCCGGCTCCCGGCCCCGCCACCCCCGCAGTGGACCCCGCTCCCGGCCGCGCCGCCACCCGGGTGGACGCCGCCCCCGGCCGCGCCCCAGCCGCAGTGGAGCCCGCCGCCCCCGCCGCCCGCCGGGCCGCCGGCGGGGTCGAGCTCGCCGCCCCCGCCCCCGCCCTCACAGCCTCCCGAGCGGGCGGTCTGACCGCCCGCCGGACCTATTCGGACTTCGGGCTGTACTTGAAGGAGATGGCCACGCGGGCGCGGTAGGCTGTGACCTTGCCATCGTCGATGGTGACGTCGAGCTTGGTGACCTCGCCGACGCGCAGGTCGCGCAGGGTCTTGGACGCGGTCTCGACGGCGTTCTTCGCGGCCTCCTCCCACGAGGTGCCGCTGGTGCCGATCACCTCGGTGACCCGGTAGATGCTTCCGTCCATAGGTCCCTCCCTCGGTCGACGGGCGCGTGACCCGGCAACTGTAGCCGTCACGCGACGAGCACGCGGACGACACCCACCAGGGCGCTCGCCCCGATGACCCACAGGATGCCGACCCTGAACCGCCACAGCGCCAGGAAGCTCCCCACGGCGATCGCCGCGGCGACCGGGTCGAGCGAGCCGAGTGCCGGAACCGGGATCGGGCCGCCGAGGAACTCGACGCTGCGGACCCGGTCGAACAGGGTGACGATCCCGAACGTGATCGCCAGGTTCAGGACCACGCCGACGACCGCGGCCGTGATCGCCGAGAGCGTCGTGGTGAGCGCGCGGTTGCCCCGCAGTCGCTCGATGTAGGGCGCTCCGAGGAAGATCCACAGGAAGCACGGGGCGAACGTCGCCCACGTCGTGACCGTGGCGCCGATCATGCCCGCCACCACCGGGTCCAGGCCGCCCGGGTTGCGATACGCGCCGATGAACCCGACGAACTCGGTGACCATGATCAGCGGACCGGGGGTGCTCTCGGCGAGCCCCAGTCCCGTGACCATCTGGCCGGGCAGCAGCCACCCGTAGGTCTGGACGGCGGCCTGGTTGATGTAGGCGAGCACCGCGTACGCCCCGCCGAAGGTGACCATCGCCGCCTGCGAGAAGAACCGGGCCTCCTCACCGATCACCCGGGGCATCCCCGGCGCGAACGACACGAGCACCAGGGGGACGATCCAGACCGCCAGCCCGATCAGCAGCACGCGGACGCTCCGGCCGTGCGTGGTCCTGGTGTGGTCTGCGGCCGGGACGTCGTCCCGGATGGCCGTGCCCGCCTCGCCGGCGTGCTCCTCGGGCAGCGAGAACCGGTCCGGCCGCAGCCGGCCACCCGCGAACCCGATCAGGCCGGCGCCCAGCACGATGAGCGGGAAGGGCACGTGCGCGACGAAGATCGCCAGGAACGCGGCGACCGCGATCGCCGCCAGCTCGGCGCCCCGGAGCGCCCGGCGCCCGATCCGGATGACGGCCGCCGCCACGATGCCCACCACCGCGGCCTGGAGGCCCCCGAAGATGCCCGCGACGACCTCGACGTCCCCGTGGACGGCGTACGTCCAGGACAGCCCCATGATCAGGAAGAACGCGGGCATGATGAACCCCAGCCCGGCGACCAGCCCGCCCTTGATCCGGTGCAGCAGCCACCCGATGTAGATCGCGAGCTGCTGGGCCTCGGGGCCGGGAAGGAGCATGCAGTAGTTCAGGGCGTGCAGGAACCGGGCGTTGCCGATCCACCGGCGCCGGTCGACGAGCTCCTCGTGCATCAGCGCGATCTGGCCGGTGGGTCCGCCGAAGTTGATGAACCCGAGCCGGATCCAGAACCGGGCCGCCTCCCCGAACGGGACGCCGTGGCCGGGGTCGGTGCGAGCGATGTCGGTGCGAGGGGGGCCGGTCATCGCGACATTGTGGGGCCTACCGGTAGACGCGGCGGGGGAACAGCTCCGAGGCGGTCGCGACCCGGTCGAGGATCAGGCGTCCGTCGAGGTGATCGACCTCGTGCAGGAGCGCGCGAGCCTCGAACCCGTGCATCTCGTAGTCCACCGGCGAGCCGTCGAGGCCCAGGCCGCGCACGACCACCCGGCGAGCCCGCGACACGTCGGCGGTGAGGTCCGGGACCGACAGGCACCCCTCGCGCAGGACATCGGGGTCGGCGGTCTCGACGATCACCGGATCGAACAGCGTGACCGGCCCGTGCGAGGTCGTCGCGCGGGGATCGGCGCCCACGTCGAGGACCAGGGCCCGCGCGGGTTCGCCGATCTGCGGCGCGGCCAGGCCGACCGTCGCCGGCCCCGCGCGCATGGTGTCGAGGAGGTCACCGGCCAGCTCGCGCAGCCCGTCGGTGACCGCCCCCACCGGCTCCGCGGCCCGCTTGAGCATCGGATGGGGGTACCGCAGGACCGGGCGAACCGCCACGGCGGCTCAGAGGGTGGCGACGTCGGCCGGCTCGAAGCTCACGTCGATCCCGAGCTCGCGGGCCGCGGTCCGGATCGCGGCCCCCAGGCCCTCGAGGTCCGAGCCCCCGGGCACCGCGAGCACCGCGACCATCGCGTAGATCGGCGAGTCGC
>JBBDTT010000106.1:0-6992 GCA_040904285.1 Actinomycetota bacterium | reverse complement strand
ACCCCCGACGCGCCCGGGCGTCGTCGCTAGAATCGAGGGGAGGAGGCCGCGATGGGGAACATCGGTCCGTTCGAGCTCATCATGATCCTCGTGGTCGCGCTGCTGGTGTTCGGACCACGACGCCTGCCGGAGATCGGCCGCTCGGTCGGCCGGGGCCTCAAGGAGTTCCGGCGCGCCTCCAACGACCTCCGCAGTCAGCTGGAGCTCGACGTCGACGACGAGCCGCCGGCGGCCCCCGTCGTGTCCACTCCGGTCCCGCCCACGCCCGCTCCCAGGGTGGCCCCCCGGAAGGCCGCCGCGCGCAAGGCCGCCGCGCGCAAGGCCGCCCCCCGGAAGGCCGCACCGCGCAAGGCCGCCCCCCGGAAGGCCCCGGCGGCCAAGGCGACCGCCCGCCCGACGCGAAGCCGGGCGTCCGGCGCCTAGGCCCGCGCTCCGCGAGCGGGGCTCGGCCCCTCCCGGTCACGCATGCCGCTGATCCCGCGACGCCGCCGCGAGAGACCCTCCTCGATGACGGTGGTGGAGCACCTCACCGAGCTCCGCCGGCGCCTGGTCATCATCATCCTGGCCGTGGGGCTCGCGTCCATCGCGGGGTTCGTGTTCTTCGATCAGATCTTCGGGCTGTTCAAGGAGCCGTACTGCGACGCGCTCCGCAAGCTCCCCGAGATCGCTCCTCCCGGAACCCTCGAGGGAGGGCAGTGCCGGCTCAACTTCTTCAACGTGACGGAGCCCTTCCTCGTCCGGCTCAAGATCGCCCTGTTCACCGGTCTGGCGATCGCGCTGCCGATCGTGCTGTTCCAGGTGTGGGGGTTCGTCACGCCGGGACTCACGAAGCGCGAACGCCGGATGGGGCTCCCGTTCGTGGTCGCCTCCGTCGTCCTGTTCGCGGCCGGCGGCTGGTTCGCGTTCTGGACCCTGCCCAGGGCCCTGTCGTTCCTGCTCGGGCTCGCGGGGGACGTGGCGACCCCGGTCGTCGGCATCAACCAGTACGTGAGCTTCCTGATGTTCATGATCATCGCGTTCGGCCTGTCCTTCGAGTTCCCGATCCTGTTGATCTTCCTGGCGGCCGCGCGCGTGGTGACCTCCCAGCAACTCCGGAGGGGCCGGCGATGGGCGTACCTGGGCGTCGTCATCGCGGCGGCCGTGATCACCCCGAGCCAGGACCCGTACACGATGCTCGGCATGGCGGTGCCGCTTGGTATCTTCTACGAGCTCTCCATCCTCGTGGCACGCCTGATGAAGCGATAGCGAAGGGATACCTCCGTGGCCATCAAGGGCAAGGGAAAGACGCGCGGCGGGCGACCCGGCACCAACGCGCCGCGACCGGTCATCGTGGTACCCAAGAAGCCGTTCCTCGCGCGGGGCAGCACGCGGTGGGGCGCCCTCGCGCTGGTGCTGATCGGCGTCGGCGTGACCATGTTCGTGGCGTGGCAGAAGCAGAAGGCCGACGAGGAACGGCAGCGCCAGGGGATCGCGATCGAGGAGGTCGACCGACGCGTCACCCTCGCGCTGCAGTCCGTCGCCACGCCCGGAGCCGGATCTGCCATCTCCGTGCTCCCAGAGTTCACGGCCCAGGTGGAGCAGTTCAAGGCCGGCGAGGCCAGGCCCGCCGCGGTCCGCCGGGACAACGCCGACCTGCCCGAGGTCCTGGGCGGAGCGATCGAGGTGGTCGGGGGGATCGAGGTACCCGACGACCTGCGCAACACCGAGCACACGGGGCCATGGCTGGACGCGCAGCAGTTCATGGTCCAGGGCCTCCGGGCCTACCAGGTGGCCGTGCGGATCGTCCTCGACGCGACCGTGCTGACCGGCGAGGACCGGACCGCGCTCCTCGACCGCGCCTCGGAGCAGATCGCGCTCGCTGCCGAGATCTTCGACTACGGCCGGCAGAAGATCGTGAACATCCGGGTCGACCTCGGGACGTTCGACGCCACGGACTTCAACCCGAACTTCCCGACCGGCTAGCACCCGTGCGACTGGCCGTCGTCGCCAATCCCGCGTCGGGTGGTGGGAAGGGGGCCGGCCACATCAAGACCGTCGCCGGGCTCCTCCACGAGCTGGCCATCCCGCACGACCTCCTGGTGAGCCGCGGGCCGGACGAACCCGAGCGGCTGGCCCGCGAGGCCGCGGAGGGAGTCGCCGAGCTGGGCGGCGACGGGCTGGTGGGCATGGTGGCCAACGGCCTGGTCGGGACCGATGCCGCGATGGCGGTCCTGCCCGGGGGGAGCGGCAACGACTTCGCGCACATGCTGGAGCTCCGGACCCTCGGTGAGGCCACCCGCCTGCTGGCGCATCCCAGGTTCGAGACGATCGACGTCGGACGGATCGAGTCGTCCGACGGTGTCCGTCACTTCGTCTGCGTGGCCGGGATGGGGTTCGACTCCGAGGTCAACGAGGTCGCCAACCGGATCCACCGCCTCCGCGGCAAGCCCAAGTACGTGACGGCGGTCCTGCGCGGGCTGGCCCGGTACCGCCCGGTGGAGTTCCGGATCGCCGTCGACGGGGAACCCGTACTCGGGGAGGATGCGATGCTCGTGGCCGTCGGCAACGCGCGCTCCTACGGGGGCGGGATGCAGGTGTGTCCCGACGCGTCGCTCACGGACGGGGCGCTCGACGTGACCGTGGTGTGCGCGATGAGCCGGCGGAGCTTCGTCGCCACCTTCCCGAAGGTGTTCAAGGGCACGCACGTCACGCACCCCGCCGTCCGAACGTTCCGGGGGGCCGGCATCCGGGTCGAGGCCGACCGGCCGTTCCAGGTCTACGCGGACGGCGATCCGGCAGGTACGCTTCCGGCCGACATCTCCGTGATCCCTCGAGCGCTCAAGGTGGTGACTCCATGGCAGACGGACTGATCCTCATGCACGCCTTCCCCCTGGACTCGTCGATGTACGACCGGCAGTTCGACGCGTTCATCGACCGGACGCGGGTTCTGGCCCCCAACTTCCCCGGCTTCGGCGCCAGCGAGCCCGAGGGCGAGGTCATGACCATGGACGAGGCGGCCGACCGCGTCGTCGAGGAGATGGACAAGGCCGGCATCGACAAGGCCGTCGTCGCCGGCGTGTCGATGGGCGGCTACGCCGCCTTCTCGCTGTGGCGGCGCCACCGCGACCGCATCGACGGCCTGTTGCTCGCCAACACGAAGGCCGAGCCCGACGACGAGGCCGGTGCCGAGCGTCGCAGGGCCGTGGCCAGCCTCATGCGCGAGAGTGGGATCGAGGCGATGCTGGAGGCTCCGCCGCCGCTGCTCTCGGCCAACGCCCCGCCGGAGCTGTGGGACGAGGTCAAGAGGATCATCGCGAAGCAGCCGGCCCTGTCCGTCGCCGCCGCCGCGTTCGGGATGGCCGAGCGGCCCGACTCCACACCGGTCCTCGCCGACATCGACGTGCCCACCATCTGCGTTACCGGCAGCGGGGACACCCTGATCCCGCCGGAGTTGGTCCGCAACATGGCCACGGCGATCGGCGCCGACTACGTCGAGATCGAGGGCGCCGGCCACCTCTCGAACATGGAGGCGCCTGAGGCGTTCAACCAGGCCATCAGCGACCTCCTCGACCGCTGCGGCCAGTAACCGCAAGGGTCCGGCCTCCCCCCGGCGGGAGCCGTTCCCGGCCCGGCGAGATGGTTCTCGGCGGCGGGTAGGCTCAGTCCATGGAGTCGATCGAGCGCTTCGCGGCGCGGTACCCGTTTCCGCTGGACGACTTCCAGCGGCGCGCCATCGAGGGGCTGGCGCTGGGGGAGTCCGTGCTGGTCGCGGCTCCGACCGGATCCGGCAAGACGGTCGTCGCGGAGTACGCGGTCGAGCACGCGCTGGAGGGCGGCCGCAAGGCCTTCTACACGACGCCGCTCAAGGCCCTCTCGAACCAGAAGTTCGGCGACTTCGTCGCGCGCTACGGCGCCTCGAAGGTCGGCCTACTGACCGGCGACAACTCGATCAACTCCGAGGCCCAGGTGGTCGTCATGACCACCGAGGTCCTGCGGAACATGCTCTACGAGCAGAGCCCGACCCTCACGGGATTGCAGTACGTCGTCCTGGACGAGGTCCACTACCTGCAGGACCCGTACCGCGGCGCGGTGTGGGAGGAGATCCTGATCCACCTCCCGCTGTCGGTCTCGGTCGTGTGCCTGTCGGCCACGGTCAGCAACGCCGAGGAGTTCGGCGAATGGATCGGGACGCTCCGCGGCACCACCCGCGTGGTGATCGAGGAGCGGAGGCCCGTCCCCCTCGAGCACCTGTACCTGGTCGGCAGCGACCTCCTGCCGATCCACGTCGAGCGGGGCGGCGAGTTGTTCCCGAACCCGAAGATCCTGGCCCTCGAGCGGGAGGAGCTCCGGCGCCGCCGCGACCTGGACCGGGGTCGCTACGTCCGGCGGAGCCGGGTTCGCGGGCCCCGCCGCGAGGAGGTCGTCGAGGTCCTCGACCGGGCGGAGATGCTTCCGGCGATCTACTTCGTGTTCAGCCGCGCGGGGTGCAGCAAGAGCGTCGAGTGGATGATGCAGGCCGGGATCCGCCTGACCACGTCCGAAGAGGAGGCGCGGGTCCGCGAGTTCGCCGACATGCGCGCGGCGACCATCCCCGAGGAGGACCTGGAGCCCCTCGGCTTCTACGAGTTCCGCGAGGGGCTCGCGGCGGGCGTGGCCTCCCACCACGCGGGGATGCTGCCCATCTTCAAGGAGACGGTCGAGGAGCTGTTCGCCGGCGGCTACGTCAAGGTGGTCTTCGCGACCGAGACGCTCAGCCTGGGGATCAACATGCCGGCTCGCACCGTGGTCATCGAGGACCTGTGGAAGTTCTCCGGGGAGCGCCACGAGCTCCTCACGGCCGGGCAGTACACGCAGCTCACCGGGCGGGCCGGCCGGCGGGGCATCGACGAGTACGGCTACGCCGTCGTGCCGTACCAGCGCCAGGTGAACTTCGAGCAGGTGGCCTCGCTCGCCACCCGGCGGACGTACGAGCTGACGTCCTCGTTCCGGCCCTCGTACAACATGGCCGTCAACCTGGTCCGCAACTACTCGCCGGAAGAGGCCCATCACCTGCTCAACTCGAGCTTCGCGCAGTTCCTGGTGGACCGCAGCGTCGTCTCGATGGAGCGCCAGCTGGAGCGGTCGCGATCCGGGCTCGACGGCTACGCCAAGAACCTCCAGTGCGACCGGGGGGACTTCGCCGAGTACTGGGGTCTCCGCGAGCAGGCGGCCCGTCTGCGAACGGAGGCACTCGCGGGGGCGAGCCGGGACCTGAGCGACCGGGTGCGGGAGGCCCTGCGCTCCCTGAAGCCGGGAGACGTGATCCTGGTCCCCACCGCGAAGCGGCGGGGGCTGGCCGTGGTCCTGTCCAACCGGGACGGACGCCCGGCCATCCTGACCCAGGACCGGCGGTACTTCCGGGCCGGTCCCCGTGAGTTCGACGCGCCCCCGGCGCCGGTGGCCCGGGTCAAGCTTCCGGCCTCGGGGAGCGCGCGCAGCGCCCGGTACCGCCGGGACCTCGCGGCGAAGCTCGTGACCCTGGACGTCAAGACGCCCCGTTCGCGCGCCGCCCGGCCCGATCCCAAGGCGATCGCCCGGGCGGAGGCCATCGATCGCCGGGCCCGCGAGCACCCCTGCCACGGCTGTCCGGACCGCGCGACCCACGAGCGCTGGGCCGAGCGGTGGTCCAAGCTCCGCGGCCAGGTCCAGGGCCTGGAGCACCGCATCCGGGGACGGACCGACTCGCTGGCCCGCCAGCTGGACCGGGTCCTCGGCGTGCTCCGGGACCTGCGCTACGTCACCGGCTTCGAGCTCGAGCCCAAGGGGGTGCGCCTGTGCCGGATCTACGGCGAGGGGGACCTGCTGGTCGGCGAGGCCCTGGACGCGGGGCTGTTCGACGAGCTGTCCGGCTCGGAGCTCGCGGCGCTGGCGAGCGGCCTGGTGTTCGAGTCCCGCGAGCGCGGCCCCCGGACGACGGAGTGGCCCACGCAGCTGATCCGCGACCGGTTCCGGGCCATGCGCGAGCTTTGGGTCGAGGTCCGCCGCGCCGAACAGAAGCACCAGGTGGAGCTGGTCCGCGAGCTGGATCCCGGGTTCGCCCACCTGGCGTTCCTGTGGGCCGAGGGCAAGCCGCTCGAAACGGTGCTCGGACAGACCGAGATGGCCCCGGGAGACTTCGTGCGCACGTGCAAGCAGCTGCTCGACCTGTTGCGCCAGATCGAGATGGTCGCGCCGGGGGAGGTCGCCCGGACGGCTCGTGCCGCCCAGGACGGCGTGAACCGGGGCGTGGTGGCCTACACCGGCGTGTAGCGCCCGCGTAGACTCGCCGCGCCGTGTCGCTCGACCAGCTCATCGAACGCCTGCCCACCGGAGCCGTCTCGACGCATCCGGGCGAGCTCGCGGGCCGGTCGCGGGACTGGTGGGCCCTGGCCATGCTGCGCGAGGTCCGGGGCGACCCTCCCGTCAAGCCCGCCGCCGTCGTGTTCCCCTCGAGCACCGAAGAGGTCTCGATCGTCCTGAGGTGGGCCTCCGAGACCGGCACGGTGGTCGTACCGCGCGGGGCCGGATCGGGCGTCGTGGGCGGGGCCGAGGCGATCAAGCGCGGCATCGTGCTGGACACGACGCGGATGGCGGGCGTCCTGTCGGTGGACCCGACCTCGATGACCGCCAGCGTGCAGGCCGGCCTCCGCGGCGACCGCCTGGAGCAGGCCCTGGCCGGGCAGGGCCTGACGCTGGGCCACTACCCGCAGTCGCTGGCGATCTCGACCGTGGGCGGATGGATCGCGGCGACCTCCGCCGGCCAGGCCTCGGCCGGCTACGGCGGCATCGAGGACCTCCTGCTCGGTCTCACCGTGGTCCTTGCGGACGGCACCGTGGTGAAGGTGCCCGCGCACGCACGATCGGCGGCGGGCCCCTCGCTCCGCCACCTGTTCATCGGGTCAGAGGGGACGCTCGGGGTGGTCACCGAGGCGGTGCTGTCGCTGTCCCGCCTGCCGAGCACCTACCAGTGGGACGCCTACAAGCCCGCCTCGTTC
>JBBDTT010000105.1:0-7044 GCA_040904285.1 Actinomycetota bacterium | reverse complement strand
GTGTGCGTCATGGTCGTCGACGGCCAGGCCGGCGTCGGGAAGGGGGACGGCTTCGTCTACCGCCGCCAGGTCGCGCCGCTGTCGGTGCCCCGGCTCTGCGCCGTGAACAAGGTCGACCGGATGACCCACCGGCAGATCGTCGAGCAGCTCGCGGCGGCGCAGGCCCTCGGCGAGTTCGAGGAGATCCTTCCGGTCTCGGCGAAGGCCGGGACAGGCCTGGAGGAGCTGCGGGGGCTCATCGCGGCCCGCCTCCCCGAGGGACCGGCGCTGTTCCCCCCGGAGGAGATCACCGACCAGAGCATCGAGCATCGCGTCGGGGAGCTCATCCGGGAGCAGGCCATCCTCGCCACACGGGAGGAGGTCCCCCACTCGATCGCGGTGGTCCTCGAGTCGATGGAGCCGCCCGAGGACGACGGTGGCGTGACGCGCATCCACGCCACGGTCCTGGTGGAGCGCGACTCGCAGAAGGGCATCGTGATCGGCAAGGGCGGCGAGATGCTCAAGCGCATCGGCTCCCAGGCCCGCGCGGAGCTCGAGGCCCTGCTCGGGACCCGGGTCTACCTGGAGCTCCGGGTCAAGGTCCAGAAGGAGTGGCAGCGCGACGACAACGCGCTGACCCGCCTCGGCTTCTGAGCCTCACGCCTCGATCGTGACCGTTCCGGACATCTCGGGGTGGTACTTGCAGGTGAACGGGTACTCCGCCGGCTCGAGTGGGATCGGGCCGTCGGCGTTGAACGGCTCGCCCGGCTGCACGTCGAAGTCGACGTCCCCCGGCGTGATCGTGAAGCTGTGCAGCAGCGCGCCGTCGTTCTGCAGGTGCAGGCCCTGGCTCTGGTTGGCGACGATGCACGTCGGCTCGAAGGCGTTGTCGGTCATCGTCACCGACACGACGTCGTCGCCGGTCTGGTCCTCGCACGGCGCCTCGGTCGGGTCGGCGGTGGCCGTGGGGGTGGTGCCGCCGGTCCCGCCGTCACCGCCGCACGCCGCCCCGAGCAGCGCGACCAGGGCCAGCAGGATCAGCAGTGGCTTGCGCATGGTTCCGAGCCCCTCGCTCAGACGATGGTCATCGTGCCGGCCATGCCGTCGCCGGCCGCCGTCCCGTGATACTTGCAGTAGAAGACGTGCTCCCCGGCCTCGGCCGGCGACGGCCCGCCGAGCTCCTGGCTGGCGCCCGGGTCGACGTCGACGTCCACGGAGGTGTTGGCGAGCGTGAAGTTGTGCAGCGCGGCCCCGTTGTTCACCAGGGTCAGGTCCGCGTCGCCCTCGACGATCACGCACGCCGGGTCGAAGGAGCTGTCGACCATCGTGATCTCAGCGGTGGCCGCCCCGGACTGGTCGTCGCAGTCCTCGGTGGGCTCGTCGGTGGGCTCGGGGGCCGTCGTGGTCGGGCCCTCGATGGCGGGGTTGTCGCCCCCGCACGCCGCGCCGAAGGCGGCCAGCAGCAGCAGCAACACGATCGTGAACGGCTTGCGCACGAGCATCCTCCTGTGTCGGTGTCCCGGGAAGGTGTACGAGCGGAGCAACCTCGGGGTTCCGATCCTACCCACCTGCCCGGCCCGCATGCGCGCGGGGCGTACCATGGGAGGTCCCCCCGCTCGGAGTCCGAGGAGGCAGCGCGACGTGGCGAAGGCGCCCGTACCGACAACCGGGGAGACGCTCGACCGACCGCAGGCCGGCCCCATCGCCGGCCGGCTGGCGCGCGTCACCGCCGTGGACGCCGTCGGCCTCGAGGAGCGCGCGGCCTCGCTGGCGAAGCGCTCGATCAAGCGCGACGCGAAGCGGTGGGCGCTGGACCTCGCGATCCGGTGCATCGACCTGACGACGCTGGAGGGCTCCGACACGCCCGGCAAGGTCGTGCAGCTGTCCTCGAAGGCGATCCGCCCCGACCCCACCGACGCCTCGATCCCCAGCGTGGCCGCGGTGTGCGTGTACCCCTCGTTGGTCCCGGCCGCCGCGGGGCGCCTGCGGGGGAGCGGGGTGAAGGTGGCGAGCGTGGCCGGCGCGTTCCCCAGCGGGCTCGGCCCCATGGAGGCCCGGGTCGAGGAGATCCGATGGGCGGTCGCCAACGGCGCCGACGAGATCGACATCGTGATGAACCGCAGCGCGTTCCTGGCCGGCGACTACCGGACGGCGTACGAGGAGATGGGGACCGAGATCGACGCCGCCCGCCCGGCCCACGTGAAGGTCATCCTCGAGGTCGGCGAGCTCGGGTCCTACGACCTGGTCCGCCGGGCCTCGGTGCTGGCGATGGCCGCGGGCGCCGACTTCATCAAGACCTCGACCGGGAAGATCCCGAGCGGTTCCTCGCTGCCGGCCGCGCTGTGCATGATGGAGGCGATCCGCGAGTTCGCCGGCGAGACCGGCCGCCGGGTCGGCCTGAAGGTCGCCGGCGGGATCCGCCAGGCCAAGCAGGCCGTGCAGTACCTGGTGCTGGTGCACGAGACCCTCGGTCCCGAGTGGATGACGCCGGACCGGTTCCGGATCGGGGCGTCGACGCTGCTGAACGACGTGCTGATGCAGATCCACAAGGAGCGCTCCGGCGCGTACCAGGGCCCCGACTACTTCACGATCGACTGACATGGGCGACGACATCGAACGGCGCGACGCGACCTCCACGACCCCGGCCACTCCGGCCACCCGGTCGCCGTGGGAGTACGCTTCGGCGCCCGAGTCGCGCGAGCTGGCTCCCATCGAGGACCGCTACGGCCTGTTCATCGGCGGCGCGTTCGTCGAGCCTCGGTCGGGCCGCTCGTTCGCGACGATCGACCCGGCCACCGAGGAGCCCCTCGCGCAGATCGCGGAGGCCGGTCCCGACGACGTGGATGCCGCCGTCGAGGCCGCCCGCGACGCGCAGGAGAACGTGTGGGGGCAGCTCCCCGGCCGGGAGCGGGCCAAGTACCTGTACCGCATCGCCCGCGAGCTCCAGGAGCGGTCCCGCGAGTTCGCGGTCCTGGAGTCGATCGACGGCGGCAAGCCGATCAAGGAGAGCCGCGACGTCGACCTGCCGCTGGCCGCCGCGCACTTCTTCTACTACGCGGGCTGGGCCGACAAGCTCGAGTACGCCTTCCCGGGACGGCTGCCGCGGCCGCTCGGGGTGGCCGGCCAGATCATCCCGTGGAACTTCCCCCTGCTGATGGCGGCGTGGAAGCTCGCGCCGGCGCTGGCCACGGGCAACACCGTGGTCCTGAAGCCGGCAGAGACGACGCCGCTCACCGCGCTCCTGCTCGGCCGCGTCCTGCAGGACGTCGGCCTGCCGCCCGGCGTCGTGAACATCGTCACCGGCGCCGGCGAGACGGGGTCCTACGTCGTCCGCCATCCGGGGCTGGACAAGATCGCGTTCACCGGGTCGACCGACGTCGGCAAGGCCATCCGCCGCGCCGTGGCCGGGACGCGCAAGCGGCTGACACTCGAGCTGGGCGGCAAGGCCGCGAACATCGTGTTCGAGGACGCCCCCCTCGACCAGGCCGTGGAGGGCATCGTCAACGGCATCTACTTCAACCAGGGCCACGTGTGCTGCGCCGGCTCGCGCCTGCTCGTCCAGGAGTCGGCGTTCGACGAGGTGGTCGACCGCCTGAAGCGGCGGCTGTCGACGCTGCGCGTGGGCGACCCGCTCGACAAGAACACCGACGTGGGCGCGATCAACTCTCGCCAGCAGCTCCGCAAGATCGAGGAGCTGGTCGAGGCCGGCGTCGAGGAGGGCGCCGAGATCTACCAGCCTGCGTGCGACCTCCCCGACCGCGGGTACTGGTTCGTGCCGACGCTGTTCACCGGGGTCAGCCAGTCGCACCGCATCGCCCGCGAGGAGATCTTCGGCCCGGTGCTCTCCGTCCTCACCTTCAGGACCCCGGACGAAGCCGTCGAGAAGGCGAACAACACGCCGTACGGCCTTTCGGCGGGGGTGTGGACCGAGAAGGGCTCGCGCATCCTGTGGATGGCCGACCGCCTGAAGGCCGGCGTGGTGTGGGCCAACACCTACAACCGGTTCGACCCCGCGTCGCCGTTCGGCGGGTACAAGGAGTCGGGGTTCGGCCGGGAAGGCGGCCTCCACGGTCTGGAGCCCTACCTGGAGCTCGAGCCCCTCTCGGCGAACGGCGGCGGCAGGCGCGCCATCGATCAGAGCCGGAAGGCGGGGGGGTAGAACAGCTTGGTCATCGCAAGCAGGGTGAGGGGCGGGAGCCCGGCGGCGACGGCCAGCCCCCAGTACCGGATGCGCGACCGCCGCGTCCACAGGACGACGGCCAGCGCGATCCAGGCGAGCTGGGCCAGCATGAGCACGGCCCAACCCGTATCCGCGCGGGACTGGCACGCATGCTCCGTGCAGTGGACGCCGAGCGACGAGATCCACGAGATCAGCAGGCACAGACCCATCCAGATCGACGCGAGCACCACCCCCACGCGGAACCAGCGCGGGGAGCGAACCCTGGGCGGCGGCGTGGCGACGGGCGGCGGTGGCGGGGGCAGGGCCATGTGCCGAGTATCCCCACATCGGAGGCTCGCATGAGCGACCGGTTGCCGGTCCGCAAGACCTACAAGCTGTACATCGGCGGGCAGTTTCCGCGGAGCGAGTCGGGACGGTCGTACCCGGTGAGCGACGGCGAGGGCCGGCTGCTGGCATGGGCCGTGCGGGGCTCGCGCAAGGACCTCCGGGACGCAGTGCGCGCCGCCCGCGCGGCCGTTCCGGGGTGGGCCGGCGCCACCGCCTACAACCGCGGCCAGGTCCTGTACCGGGTGGCCGAGCTCATGGAGGGCCGCCGCGCCCAGTTCGAGGAGGAGACCGGCCGGGCGGGCTCGTCCGATCCCGAGCTCGAGGTCGCCACCTCCATCGACCGGTGGGTGTGGTACGCGGGGTGGGCCGACAAGATCCACCACGTGGCGGGGAGCGTGAACTCCGTCGCCGGCCCGTACTTCAACTTCACGATCCCCGAGCCGACCGGCGTCGTGGGGATCGTCGCGCCGGAGGACCCGCCCCTGCTCGGGCTCGTCTCGCGGATCGCGCCGGCCATCGTCAGCGGCAACGCGACCGTGGTCCTGGCCAGCGAGCGCGCCCCGCTCCCGGCGGTCACGCTGTCCGAGGTCCTCGCGACGAGCGACGTGCCCGGCGGCGTGGTCAACCTGCTGACCGGCCTGAAGACCGAGCTGGTGCCGTGGCTCGCGGCGCACATGGACGTGAACGCGGTCGACCTGACCGGGGTGCCCGACCACCTGGCGATGGAGCTCGAGCAGCTCGCCGCCGAGAACGTAAAGCGCGTCGTCCGCGCGGAGGACCCCGACGCCTTCGCCGACGGCGCGCAGTCGCCCTACGCGATCATCGACCTGCTTGAGATGAAGACCGTCTGGCACCCCATCGGCGCCTGACCGTTCCCCCGCCCATCACGGGTTCTTCACAACTTCGCCGGGGAGGCGGCAAACCCACGGGGTACGATGCGGGCGATGCCGCTCTACAAGGAACAGGGCGTCGTCCTTCGCGCCGTCAAGCTCGCCGAGGCGGACAAGATCGTGACCATCCTCACCCAGGGTGCGGGCAAGGTCCGGGCCGTCGCGAAGGGCATCCGGCGCACCCAGAGCAAGTTCGGCGCACGGCTCGAGCCGTTCACGCACGTGTCCCTCATGCTCTATCAGGGCCGGAACCTGGACACCGTGGCCCAGGCCGAGATCCTCACCTCGTTCCGCTCCGTGCGCGAGGACTACGCGCGGTTCTCGGCGGGGGAGACCATGCTCGAGACGGCCGACCGCGTCTCCGAGGACCACGAGAAGAACGTCCCGCTGTTCCTGCTGCTCCTGAACGGCCTCCGTGCCCTCGAGGCGAACCCACCCGACCCCGCGGCCGTCGCCGAGTCGTTCCTGCTGAAGCTCCTCTCCCTCTCCGGGTTCCACCCGAGCCTGGCGGCCTGTGCCTCGTGCGGCTCCCGGTCCATCGTCGCGTTCTCGCCGGTCCAGGGCGGCGCGGTGTGCACCGGGTGCGCCGAGCACGACTCGATCCCGGCCACCCCCGAGGCGCTGGCGTGGCTCGACCACCTCTCTCGCGAGGACCTCGCCCGCCTCGGCCCGACCGAGGTGGCGGACCAGCCCCGCCGCGAGGCCCGGGTCATGCTCTCCACCTACGCCGAGTACCACATGGAGCGTCGCATCCGGTCCCTCCCCCTGCTGGCCCGATGACGGCGAGGAGTCGATGAGCTACCGGTCCGACCTCGACCCGCGACACATCCCCCGCCACGTCGCGATCGTCATGGACGGCAACGGCCGGTGGGCCAAGCAGCGCGGCCTCCCGCGCACCGAGGGCCACGGCGCCGGCGAGCAGGCGCTGTGGGACACCGTGATGGGAGCCCTCGACGTGGGCGTGCGGTGGCTGACGGTGTACGCCTTCTCCACGGAGAACTGGCGCCGGCCCCCGGCCGAGGTGCGCTACCTGATGAACTTCAACCGCGGGCTGCTCCAGCGCCGGCGCGACGAGCTGAACGACCTGGGCGTGCGCGTCCGGTTCGCGGGCAGGCTCGACTGGAGGGTCCCCCGCTCGGTGGTGCGGGAGATGGAGACGAGCCACGAGCTCACCAAGGACAACTCGAAGATGACCCTGACGATCGCGTTCAACTACGGCGGCCGGACCGAGGTCGTCGACGCCGTGAAGCAGATCATCCGCGAGCACGACAAGGGACGGCTGCGCGGCGAGCGGATCACGCCCGAGTCGATCAGCAGCCGCCTGTACCATCCGGACATGCCCGACCCCGACCTCCTCATCCGCACCAGCGGCGAGATGCGCATCTCGAACTTCATGCTGTGGGAGGCCGCGTACGCCGAGCTGTGGTTCACGCCGGTGTTCTGGCCCGACTTCTCGCGCGAGAACCTGTTCGAGGCCATCCGCGACTACCAGAAGCGCGACAGGCGGTTCGGCAAGGTCCAGGACGAGTGACGTTCCCGCCGCCGGGCTCGACGACCCCGCCGCCGTCGCCGCCCGGGCCGTCCCCCGGCCGGTCCCGGGTCCTCCCGGCGGTCATCGGCGTCGTCCTGGGGCTCGGGCTCCTGGGGGGCGGCTGGTGGCTGCTGTCC
>JBBDTT010000104.1:0-7076 GCA_040904285.1 Actinomycetota bacterium | reverse complement strand
CAGGCCGGTGGCGAGATGGGACATGACCCCGCCCGAATAGGCTCGCCCCTCGCGTGTGGCTTCGCCGAAGCGGACGTTGTCGAGGATCACGGTGCCGTGGCCGTAGACGCGCAGCGGCGTACGCTCCGCGAACACGCTGTGGCTCAGGTCGAGCGTGTGGCCGTCCACGAGCGCGATGGACACGCCCGCGGCGGAACCATCGATGCCCTTGTCATCCATGAGCACCGGGTTGCACAGCCGCGGCTCGCCGAACGCCGGCGGGATCGGCGAATGGCCGCCGATCAGGACGCGGGCGTCCGGGAGCAGGATCGCCGTGTTGTGGTACGTGCGGTCCCGCTCGGCGGTGGCGAGCGGCGTCCACTCCCCCGTCTGGGGGTCGTAGAGCTCGGCCTGGCGGACGGGGAGCTGCGGTCCGGGGAACAGGACCTCGTCGGCATTGGCGCCGGAGAAGGCCGCGACCTTCCCGTCGGGCAGGACGACCGCGGTCGAGAACCACCGCGGGGTGCCGAGGTTCCCGGACATCTCGGCCGAGACCGTGTCGTCGCCGTCGATGGTGAGGACCTGCGAGAACGGGAGCGCCGCGTACAGCCCCGGCGTCTGGCCCGGGGTTCCCCCGCCCATCAGGATCCGGGTCTCGTCGTACGGCGGCCGCATCGGGAGCATCACGCTGAACGCCCCGTTCTGGTACCCAAGCTGCGCGAGCCCGGTCGGCTGCCACTCGCTCGTGCCCGGGTCGAACATCTGCTGCATCGCCCACAGCGGCTCGTCCGCGGCCCACCCGGTCGGTCCGAGGCCGTTGGACTGTCCCGCCCCGGAGTAGAAGACCTTGCCGTTCACCAGGTGGAGGCGCGGGTACAGCGGCAGGGAGTTCTCCGACGCCATGCCCGTGTAGTTCTCGGTCCACTTCCGGGTCCGCGGATCGAACGTCTCGGTGCGCCGGACCTGGCTCAGCTGGCTCGCCTTGACCAGCTTGAACACCCCGCTCACGACCAGGATCTTGCCGTTCGGGAGCGTGACGAGGGTCGGGTACCACCGCCCGTACTTCATGTGCCCGGCCTGAGCGAACCGGTTGGTCTTCGGATCGAAGATCCGGGTGTTGCGGATGCCCTCCAGCTCGGGCACGCCCCAGCCCCCGACCTCCGGCACGTCCCCGGGGGCGGCGGGCTCGGAGTACCAGTCGGTGCCCCCGGCGATCAGCAGCCGGCCGTCGGCCAGGTGGATCAGGTCGGAGCAGAACATGTCCACGTCGTTCGCCGCCGCGTCGTCGGGCGAGGCCCACGGCGAGGACGGATAGAACTGTCCGATCGTGCTGCCGACGAGGCCGTCGCCCGGTCGTCCGGGAACGCCGAACGCGCCCAGGAGGAGGGCCAGCGGGTCGTCCGTGGCGCCGATGTTCGGATTCGTGCCGCCCCCGTTGACCGGGGTGGGGACGGCGAACCCGGGGGTCGAGCCTCGCAGGTCGAGGGTCCGGGCCTGGGCGTCGCGCAGCACGGTTCCGATGTCGGACGCGGCGGTGTGCTCCGCGTTCTCCGTGCCCTCGATGCCGTTGAAATAGAGCAGGCGGCCGTCGTTCAGGACCGCGATGCTGACCGCGGTCGGCTTGCAGACCTGGCGTCCGTCGACCTCGCGGCACCGGGGGGACGCGCCGCCCTCCTCGAAGGGGGCGGAGAACCGCCCGACGACCGAGGGATCGCCGGCCGACTGCGCCGCCGCCGGCGAGGCGACGAGCCCGCCCGGGACCAGCGCGATCGCGAGCAGGGCCGTGGGCAGGAAGCCGCGAGCGGAGCGGGACGGCGGGAGGGCCACGCGCCGAACGTAGTACCGCCCTCGGCCAGGGGCAAGTCGGGTAGGTTTCCGCCATGCGGATCGAGGGCAAGACGGCGCTGGTCACGGGCGGGGCCTCGGGGCTCGGCCTGGCCACGGTCGAGGCCCTGCTCGCGGCCGGCGGCTCGGCCGTCATCCTCGACCTCCCGTCCTCGAACGGCGAGCGGGTGGCCGGCGAGCTCGGCGACAACGCGCGGTTCGCCCCGGCCGACGTGACGTCCGAGGAGGAGGTCGCCGCGGCGGTCCGGACGGCGGTCTCGGAGTTCGGCGCCCTGCATATCGCGGTGAACTGCGCCGGGATCGGGTGGGCCGGCCGGATCGTGGACCGAGCGGGCGAGCCGCACCCGCTCGAGCTCTTCAAGACCGTCGTCGCGGTGAACCTGTTCGGCTCGTTCAACGTCGCCCGCCTGGCCGCCGCGCAGATGGTGAAGCAGGAGCCCGACGGCGAGGAGCGGGGGGTGATCGTGAACACCGCCTCGGTCGCGGCGTTCGACGGCCAGATCGGCCAGAGCGCGTACGCGGCCTCGAAGGCCGCGCTGGTCGGGATGACCCTTCCGCTGGCCCGCGACCTCGCGTCGCTCCTGGTGCGCGTCGTCACGATCGCGCCGGGGACGTTCGACACGCCGCTGCTCGCCCTGCTCCCGCCCGAGACCCGGGAGTCGCTCGCCGCCGGCATCCCCCATCCTCGACGCATGGGCCGCCCCGAGGAGTTCGCCGCGCTGGTCCGTCACATCTTGGAGAACCCCATGCTGAACGGCGAGGTGATCCGCCTCGACGGCGCGCTGCGCATGCCCCCGAAGTAGCCCGTCGTCGCGAGCGCCTCAGCCGGACGTCAGAACGCCGGGCCGCCCGTCTGTCTGAAGTACGCGGGCAGCGCCACCGCCCCGCCCTGGCGGGTGTCGGAGTACGCGCCCACCACCCGTCCGCTCGTGTCGATGTCGATGGTGAAGTAGTCGCCCAGCCGGCGGTCGACGACCTGCGCCTGGCAGATTGTGCCGCCCATGCACACGGTCCCGACGTGGAACGGCTCGGGTGTAGCCTTCACGGGCTTGCCCCAGCCGGCGGTCGTCGAGCCGCGGCACCCCAGCCCGGTGAGGGTCTGGGCCACGTAGACGTCCCAGCCGTCCTCCTCGGTGGCCAGCTCCGCGTTGTGGTCGGGGAGCTCCGCCTCGTTGCCGAACCACGAGATCGCCACGCGGCCGGGCTTGCCCACGGCCAGCCACGGCCAGATGTCGGTGCGGTCGTCGCGGTCGACCCGGACGGGCCTGGACCACTTCCGGCCCTGAGTCTTCGAGTGCGAGTACCAGACGCCCGCGTCGCGCACGCCCTCACCGCTCTCGTCCCACACGATGTAGATGTTGCCCCGGCTGTCCACGTCGATCGAGGGCCAGTGCGAGAGCATGCTCACGCCGTCCGCGATCTTGTGGACCTGGGGCGTGAGGGCCACCTCGTGGTCCTCGTTCAGCGGGTCGCGGAACGCCGCGATCTGCAGGACGCCCTCGGCGTAGTGGGCCTCGTACAGAGTGTCGGTGCGCTGGTCGTACTTGATGTCGCCCAGGCCGCCGTCGTCGGTCACGCCCGGCGAGAAGTTCGCCCCGCCGTCGGTGCTCCGGTAGATCGTGTGTCCGGTGTGGCCGACCGGGTCCGAGGGGAACGTGCCACCCCCGGAGGGGTTGCCCACGATGTACAGGACGTCCTCGGGACCGGCCGCCGTCCACTGACGGTCGGTGAGGGTCTGGCCGAACACGTTCTGCAGCTCGTAGCTGTGGCCGGAGTCGGTCGACTTCGACACCGCCACGTTGACCAGGTTGATCTCGGACACGTAGACGTTGCCGGCTTCGTCGATGGCGAAGTCGGGGTCGGAGAACCCGGAGTTCGGCACGCCCGACGGAGGCGTGGAGCGCTCCACGAACTCCCACGTCTTGCCGCGGTCGTCGCTGAACCAGTAGTAGACCTGGCCCTGGTAGTTCTCGATGAAGGCGGACGAGGTCGGCTCGGCCACGTTCGGGGAGTAGAAGTGCGTGGTCCCGGCGTGGGCCCCGTACAGCAGCGTGCCGTCCGGGTGGACCTCGATGCTGGGCTCGCCACCCGCGCGGGCGGTGTCGACGTAGGACGGCTTGCCGATCTTCATGCGCCCGGAGGGAACCGCGCACGGCGGCGGGGGCGGCGGCGGGATCTTCGTGGCGGTCATGGTCAGCGTGCCCGTGTACGTCTGCGGGGTGGCCCCGGCGAACATGCACGCGATGATCTGATACGCACCCGCCTTTGGGTTCGCGAACGCGACGGCCTCGTCGGTGTCGACGAACCCGTCGTCCGCGGACACGGCGGTCTCGTCCGGCATGACCACGGTCATGATGATGTCGTTCGGCCCCTCGTAGTTGATCGCAGCCACGGCCGTGACGGCGACCCTCTTGTAGGTCCCCTTGGGAACGGCGAGGTTGACCTCGTGGACGTCCTGGCCGACGTCGGTGGCCTGCCCGCACTCGCTGTCGGCGTTCGCGCCGGGCAGGACCGTGCCCTCCCAGGTGACCGTGACCTTCTGGCCGGGCTTCGTGGGCACGGTGACCACGCCCTGGGCCTGGATGGCGGGGGCGGACAACAGGCCGAGCAGCAACACGGCCGCGATCGCGATTCCTCGTCGAATGTTCACGCTGGCTCTCACCTTCCGATTCCGGGCGTCGGGCAGGGGGTCCTTCTGTCCCATTTCGCCGCTCGGCGGGGGGTTCCTGCCTTTCACGGGGGTGACTGTTCCTGCCCGGGCTGCACCGGGATCACGAGCGGGCTCGCCCCGGTCTGGGTAGCCTGCGGACGGTGCAGCGCTGGTCGGCTCGCGGGCGGTTCTTCGCCGGGCTCACGCTCGTGGTGGTCATTGCCGCGAGCGACCGGCTCGGCGGGCTGGGCCGCACCGCCCCGATGGCCCGCCAGACCGGCCGCCCGCTCGTGCTCACCACCGTCGGGCAGGACCTCTCGGCCACCGCTCCGAACCTCCGCCGCCTTCGGTGGGACGAGGGCCCGCGGCGACTCCGCTCGCTCCCCGACGCCGGCGTCCCGGCGGGGGGCGGTGTCGCCCCGCCCGCCGTCGCACTGCGCTTCCGCATCCGCCCCGCCCGGCCCGCCGGCGGCCTCGCCGGCCTCCGGACGTCATCGCCTCGAGCCCCTCCCGGCGCGCACCGACCCCAGGTGAGCTGACCGTCGACGGCCGTGTCGGGCCGTGCGGAGAAGGGGACGAACATGACCACCTCGGAGATCGTCATGGAGCGCGCGCTGGCGCTCGCCGCTGAGGACACGGAACGGGAGGCCGCCGTCGCCGCGCTGCTGGAGAGCGCGGACGGCCGGAGGGTGAGCGTCGTGCTCGCCCGTCAGCACCTGCTCGACGACCAGAGCGAGACCGCGGCACGGGCCGTTGAGCTGCTGGACGAGGTCATCGTCCGGCTGCCGGAGGTTTGAGCGGCCCCCGAAAGGGGGGGTGATGGCCGGAACGCCCTTGCTCGAGCTCGGCACGGTGGTGCTGGCCCTCGCCGTCCTGGCCCGGCTGGCAGGACGGGTCGGGATCCCCTCGATCCCGTTCTTCCTGCTGGCCGGGCTGGCGTTCGGCGAGGGCGGAGTCCTGCCGCTCGTCACCACGCACGAGTTCACCCGCATCGGCAGCGAGATCGGGCTGATCCTGCTGCTGTTCATGCTGGGACTCGAATACTCGGCGTCGGAGCTCCTGTCCACGATGCGGCGTTCGGTTCGGGCCGGGATCCTCGACATCGCGCTGAACTTCACGCCCGGCCTGGTGGCCGGTCTGCTGCTGGGCTGGGGCGTGCTGCCCGCGATGTTCCTCGGGGGGGTCACGCTGGTGACCTCCTCGGGGGTGATGGCGAAGATCCTCCACGACCTGGGATGGACCGGGAACCGCGAGACGCCGCTGCTGCTGTCCATCGCGGTGATGGAGGACCTCGCGATGGCCGTGTACCTCCCCGTGCTCGGGGCTCTGCTCATCGGTGGCGTGACCCTGGCTGGGCTCGGCACGGTGGCCGCGGCCGTCCTCGGGGTGGCCATCCTCCTGGCCCTCGCCACCCGGGTGGAGGTGGGCGTCAGCCGCCTGGTGTTCAGCCGTTCCGACGAGGGCCTCCTGCTGACGATCCTGGGCGTGGCCATCCTTGCGGCGGGCATCGCGGAGCGGGTGGCCATCTCGGCGGCGGTGGGCGCGCTCCTCGCCGGGATCGTGCTGTCCGGACCGGCCGCGCACAGCGCCCGGAGCCTCCTCGTGCCCCTTCGCGACCTGTTCGCGGCGATCTTCTTCGCGTTCGTCGGGCTGTCGGTCGATCCGGCCTCGATCCCCCCGGCGCTGGGGGTGGCGGGGATCCTCGCGGTCGTGGGCGCGGGGACCAAGTTCGCGACCGGATGGGTGACGGGTGGCGCGGCGGGCCTCGGCCGCTGGGGCCGGGCCCGGGCCGGGACCGCGCTCATCGCCCGGGGGGAGTTCTCGCTGGTGATCGCGGGACTGGCGGCGTCCGCCGGCCTGGAGCCCGAGCTGACCTCGGTCAGCGTCACCTGCGTCCTGATCCTGGCCACGCTGGGGCCCATCGCTAGCCGGGTGGTCGACATCCTCGCGACCCGCGCCGCAGACGCCGAGGCCGGGGCGCCGCCTACGGGAGCGTGACGGGCAGGCCTCGGAACGAGGCGTAGCGTTCGACCGCGGCCCCGAAGGCGGGCCGCTCGGCGCGGGTCAGGGGCCGGAAGAACGTCGTCTGCATCGAGATCGACTTCTTCGACTCCACGGGCTTCCACCGGCCGACCAGCCGCCCGTCGAGGAGGGTGCCGTGCATCCACGCCTCCTCGGCCCCGGGCACCCGGCCCTGCGCCGAGGACAGGTAGAGGGCGTCCCGGCTCTCGGTGTAGCCCATGATCGTCTCGTCGTAGACCTGGACCAGATCGATCCGGCCCGGGCTTGCCGGCGCGCGTCGGGCGTTCGGCGATATCCAGTAGGTCCGGCCGCCGGACTCCTCGTGGTGGAGCTCTCCCTCCACCATCTCCAGTCCGCGCCGGGCCTGGGCGACGGTCAGGCTGGACCACGCGCAGTAGTCCCTGACGGTCGCCGGCCCGCGGGCCGTGAAGTACCGGCGCGTCAGCTCGGCCAGGGCCTCGTCCGGGTCGAGCCGCCTTGCGTCCGGCGCTCGGTCCTCGAGCAGGGCGAACGTGTGCTGCTTGCCTCGCCTCGGCCCGCTGCAGATCACCGAGTCGAGCTCCGCGCGCATCAGCATGTA
>JBBDTT010000103.1:0-7140 GCA_040904285.1 Actinomycetota bacterium | reverse complement strand
CGGCGATCGAGGGCCAGGGCCAGGAAGCCGGCGACGACGAACATCGCGATGAACACGTCGAGCATCGACATGCGCGACTGGACGAAGTGCAGGTTCTCCGTGGCCAGCAGCAGGCCCGCCACGCCGGCCCACAGGGCGCTCCGGGTGAGGACCAGCGCGAGCAGGGCGGTCAGGGTGACGGTGAGCGTCCCGGCGACCGCCGAGGAGATTCGCCAGCCGAAGGGGGTGCGGCCGGGGCCCTCGACCGTGGCCCCGAAGATCGCCTCGCCCCCCGCGATCAGCCACTTGCCGAGCGGCGGATGGACCCAGGACTGCTCGCCGGCGTTCTCCAGGCCGCACGTGTCCGGCGGCTCGCCCAGGTAGATGCAGGCGTCCTTCGCGTAGTACGTCTCGTCGAACACGAGTGACCGCGGGTCCGAGAGGTTGGCGAACCGAACGGCCCCCGCGAGGAGTGTCACGGCGGCGATGACGAAGACGGGGCCCCGCAGGACGCGAACGGCGCGCTCCACGCGCCAAGACTAGGGCACGTCCCTCATCATGGAGGGCGTGCCCGGGACGCTGTTCGTGGTGGGCTCGCCCATCGGCAACCTCGAGGACCTGACGCCGCGAGCGGCGCGCGTCCTCGGCTCGGTCGCGGCCGTCGCCGCGGAGGACACCCGGCGCACGCGGGGCCTCCTGTCCCATCTGGGGGTGCACCCGAGGCTGCTCTCCCTGCCCGCCGAGGCCGAGCGGGAGCGTTCCGAGGCGATCCTGCGGGTCCTCCGCGACGGCGCCGACGTGGCCCTGGTGACCGACGCCGGCATGCCCGGGATCTCGGATCCCGGGACCCATCTCGTCGGCCGCTGCCTGGACGAGGACATCCCTGTTCGGGTCGTTCCCGGGCCGTCCGCGGCTCTCGCCGCGCTCGTCGTCTCCGGTTTCGCGGCGGATCGGTGGACCTTCGAGGGGTTCCTGCCCCGCCGAGGCCGGACCCGGGCCGAGCGCCTGGCCGCGATCGCCGCCGACCCTCGGCCGAGCGTCGTGTTCGAATCGCCCCGGCGGACCGCGGCGACCCTGGCCGACCTCTCGGACGCGTGCGGGAGCGAACGCAGTGCGGTGGTGGCGCGGGAACTGACCAAGGTCCACGAAGAGGTGCTGCGCGGGCCCCTCGCCCGCCTGGCCGGGGATCTCGCCGAGCGTGAGCTGAAGGGCGAGGTCGCGATCGTGATCGAGGGCGCGCCGCCCCCGGCCGCTCCCCAGGTCGACGACGCCCTGCTGGCCGAGGAGGGGCGTTCCCTGACCGCGACCGGCATGCGCGCCCGGGAGGCCGCCGCCGAGGTCGCCCGCCGCCACGGCGTGCCGGCCAACCGCGTCTATTCGGCGATGCTCCGATAATGGCCGTCCCATGGCCGACGACCGGACGTTCTACGTCACCACGCCGATCTACTACCCGAACGACGTCCCCCACATCGGGCACGCGTACTGCACCGTGGCCACGGACTACGCCGCGCGCTGGCACCGACTCCGCGGCGAGGACGTGTTCTTCCTCACCGGGACCGACGAGCACGGCCTGAAGCTCCAGCGGGCGGCGGAGGCCGCCGGCGTGGACCCCCAGCGCTTCGTCGACGACATGGAGCCGCGGTGGCGCGAGGTGTGGGAGCGCCTGCTGATCTCCAACGACGACTACATCCGCACGACCGAGCCGCGCCACGAAAAGGCCGTCGTCGAGCTCCTCAACGCCGTGCACGACAACGGCCGCGACGACATCTACTTCGGGACCTACGAGGGCCTGTACTGCGTGTCCTGCGAGTTCTACTACTCGGAGGATGAGCTGATGGACGGCAACTGTCCGATCCACGGACGGCCCGTCGAGCGGATGACCGAGGAGAACTACTTCTTCCGCCTCTCGGCGTACCAGGACCGGTTGCTCGAGCACTACGAGCGGCACCCGGAGGCCGTCGAACCCGAGATCCGCCGCAACGAGGTCCTGTCCGTCATCCGGGCCGGCCTGAAGGACTTCTCGATCTCGCGGACGTCGTTCGACTGGGGCGTGCGGCTGCCGTGGGACGACGAGCACGTCTGCTACGTGTGGTTCGACGCGCTCACGAACTACATCACGGCGGCCGGCTACGGCAGCGACCCGAAGGCGTTCGAGCGGTGGTGGCCGGGACGGCACTTCATCGGCAAGGACATCCTGCGCCAGCACGCCATCTACTGGCCGGCGATGCTCATGGCCGCCGGTATCGACCCGCCGGCGCAGGTGTGGGCCACCGGGTTCCTGCTCGTCGGCGGGGAGAAGATGTCGAAGACGAAGCTCACGGGCATCCACCCGTTCGACATCGTCGACCACTTCGGGGTCGACGCCTACCGCTACTACTTCCTGCGCGAGATCCAGTTCGGCGCCGACGGCAGCTTCTCGTGGGAGTCGATGGTGGAGCGCTACAACGCGGACCTGGCCAACGACTTCGGCAATCTGGCCAGCCGGGTCCTGGCGATGACCGACCAGTACTTCGAGGGGATCGTCCCCCCCAGACCGGACGGCGATGGCCCGGAGCGCCAGCTCATGGAGACCGCGGAGCGAGTCGCCCGGACCGTCGACGACCACGTCGGCGCCATGCGGCTCACCGAGTCCCTCGTCGAGGTGTTGGAGATCATCAAGACCGCGAACCGCTGGCTCGTCGAGCAGGCCCCCTGGGTCACGGCCAAGGACCCCGCGCGGCGCGCCGACCTCGAGCGGCAGATCTACGGCGCGCTCGAGGTGCTCCGGATCACCGCCATCCTCACCTACCCGATCATGCCCGGCGCCTCGGAGCGGCTGTGGTCGGCCCTGGGGATCGCGGACCGGCTCGAGGACCAGCGGCTGGACGACGCCAAGGCGTGGGGCCGGCTGGAGCCGGGGACGAGGATCGCCCGCGGCGAGTCGCTCTTCCCCCGTCTGGAGGGGTGAGCTCCCGGTGAGCCCCGGGACGCCCCCGCTGGTCGACACGCACTGTCACCTGTTCCTGATGGAAGCCGATCCCGCGCGGGTGGTGGCCGACGCGGTGGCCGAGGGCGTGACGCAGCTGGTGTGCGCGGCGATCGACCCCGGGACGAGCCGGCGCTCGATCGAGCTCGCCCGGGCGCATCCGGAGGTCTTCGCGACGGCCGGCCTCCATCCCCACGACGCGTCCCGGTTCGACGCCGAGGTGCGGCGGGACCTCGAGTCCCTCGCGGCCGATCCGGAGGTCGTGGCCATCGGGGAGACCGGCCTCGACTGGTTCCGGATGCACTCCCCGCGCGAGGACCAGCTCGGCTCGCTCGCGTGGCACGTCGGCCTGTCGAACGAGACGGGCAAGCCGCTCGTGGTGCACGTCCGTGAGGCGTGGGAGGACGTCCTGCGTCTGCTCGCCGAGGAGGCGGCGGAACGCGTCGTCATCCACTGCTTCTCCGGAGACGAGGCGATCGCTCGCGAGTGCGCGCAGCGCGGCTACTGGCTGTCGTTCGCCGCGAACGTCACCTACCCGAAGAACCCGGAGCTCCGCCTGGCGGCCGCCGCCGCGCCGGCCGACCGGCTGGTCGTCGAGACGGACAGCCCCTTCCTGCCGCCCGAGGGGATGCGGGGGCGGGGGAACGTCCCGGGCCACGCGTGGGCCGCCGCGCGCACGCTGGCCGCCGAGCGGGGCGAGGATCTCACCGCGCTGGCCGGCGTCCTGGCGAGCAACGCCCGCCGGGCGTTCGGGCTCCCCGCGCCCCTCGACAAGCCGCTCGTGCCCGAATCGCCCTAAAGCTCCGCCCCGTTTGCCCGACGTTTACTCGGGGAAGGTTGCAGCCCACGTCGCTGCTGTGCGAGCGTCGGGGGTGTCCGCGGCGGTCCTTCCCCCAAGACGACCCGCCCTGCGTCGAGGGGAAGCATGCTGCACCGAATCGCTCGCCTTGGTGTCGTGCTGGCCGTCGTGGCCGGTTCCGCGCTGGTCACGTCCCTGGACCGGCGCGTGACGCTCGTCGTCGACGGGCGGCCGCTCGAGGTCCGGACGGTCTCGCTCTCGGTCGGCCAGCTGCTGGCTCGTCGCGGACTCGATCTCGGTCCGCACGACGAGGTCCTGCCCGGCGTCGGGACGCGTCTCCGCGACGGCCTGCGCGTGGTGGTGAACCGCGCGCCGCTGCTGACCCTCGTCGTGAACGGACGGTCCCGGATGTTGCCCGTTCCGGGCGGGACGCCCTCGATCCGCGACGCCCTGGCCCAGGCCCGGATCGTGCTCCACCCGGACGACGTCGTGACCCCGGGCCTCGACCTGCGACCCCGGACCGGCATGACGGTACGGGTGACGAAGGTGGCCTACCGCCGGTTCTCGCAGGTGGAGACGATCCCGTTCGCGACGCGAACCCGATACGACCCCTCGATGAAGGTCGGGACCTCGCAGGTCGAGCGCGAGGGGCACGACGGCCACGAGCTGGTGACGTACGAGGTCCGGATGGAGGACGGCCGCGAGGTGCGCCGCGACGCGATCCGCGCCCAGATGTTCCAGCTCCCCCAGGACGCCGAGGTGGTCGTCGGGACCGACGCACGCGAGCGCGTCGCCACGTGGCAGGAGGGCGAGGCCTCCTGGTACGAGCGCGACGGGGTCGGCGCCGCGCACCGCTGGCTGCCCAAGGGGACCCCGGTCTCGGTGACCAACCTCGAAACGGGGGCCAGCATCACCGTGATAATCGATGACCGTGGCCCCTACGGAGTCCCCGGACGCATCCTCGACCTCTCCCAAGAGGCGTTCGAGCGCCTCGCCCCGCCGGGCCTGGGCGTCTTCCCGGTCTACGTCAGCTGGTAGCCGTTCCTCGCTGAGCCTGAGCGACCTCCGCGAGCTGGCCGAACGCCACGGGATCCGTCCGAGCAAGGCCTTGGGCCAGAACTTCCTGGCGGACCCGAACCTCGCCCGGGCCATCGCGGCCGACGCCGGAGTCGGACCCGGGGACCGCGTCCTGGAGATCGGGGGCGGGTTCGGGGCGCTGACCGTCGCCCTGGCCGCCACCGGGGCGGAGGTCCTCGCCGTCGAGCTCGACCGCGGGATCGTGCCGGCCCTGCGCGAGGTCGCCGAGCCCCTCGGCGTCCGGGTGGAGCACGCCGACGCGATGACCGCCGACTGGGCCGTGCTCGCGGGCGCAGGCCGCTGGGCGTGCGTGTCGAACCTGCCGTACAACGTGGCCGTCCCCGTGGTGATGCGTCTCCTCGAGGAGGCGTCCAACGTCGACCCGCTGGTGGTCATGGTGCAGCGCGAGGTGGGCGAGCGCCTGGCGGCCGGGCCGGGGGAGGCCGGGTACGGCTCGGTCAGCGCGCGGGTCGCCTACCGGGCCCGGGCCCGGCTGGTCCGCCGCGTGCCCGCGACGGTGTTCTGGCCGCGGCCCAGGGTCGAGTCGGTGGTGGTCCGCCTGGACCGGCACCCGCCTCCGGTCGCCGTCTCCGCCGGGCGGCTGTTCCCCGTCATCGAGGCCGGATTCGCGCAGCGGCGCAAGACGATGCGCAACGCGATGGTCCGCCTGGGACTGTCGGCGGCTGACGCGGCTGCGGCCCTGGCCGGGTGTGGCGTGGAGGCGAACGCGCGCGCGGAGGAGCTGGGACTCGAGGCCTTCGCTTGTCTGGCGGAGCGGGTGCCCGGATGAGCCTCGAGATCCACCGCCGGGCCCACGCGAAGGTGAACCCCTTCCTGCGCGTGATCGGCCGGCGTCCCGACGGCTTCCACGAGGTCGAGACCCTCGTCCACCCCATCGACCTCGCCGACGATCTGACGGTCCGTCAGGTTCCGAACGGCTTCGTCCTCCGGGTCGAGGGGGAGCTGGCCGCGTCCGTGCCGGCCGGGCCGGAGAACCTCGTGGTCCGGGCCGCCGCGGCGATGCGGGCCGCGTGCGGCGCGGGGAGCGGCGCCGAGATCGTCCTGGTCAAGCGGATCCCGGTCGCCGCGGGGCTCGGGGGCGGGAGCGCCGATGCGGCGGCGGTCATCGACGCCCTGGGGGAGCTCTGGGGTTGCGCGGACGTCGCCGGCCGCGTCGCCGCGTCGATCGGGTCGGACGTTCCGGCGCTGCTCGCCGAGACGCCGGTCCTCGCCCGCGGGCGCGGCGAGCTCGTCGAGCCGGCCGAGGTCGCGCCGTGCCGGTGGCGGGTGATCCCGGCGGGGTTCGGCATCACGGCCGCCCAGGCCTACGGCTGGTGGGACGAGGACGGCGGGCACACGGGGCCGGACCCGGCGCCGCTCCTCGCGGCGCTCGCCGCCGGCGACCTCGAGGCGGCCGGTCCGCGGCTGTTCAACGACCTGGAGGAGCCGATCCTGAGGCGGCATCCAGAGCTCCAGGAGGCGAAGGCCCGGCTCCTGGCGGAGGGCGCGTTCGGGGCGGTGATCAGCGGCAGCGGACCGTCGGTGGCCGGCCTGTACCCGGTGGTTTGACGCGGCTGGGCCCGGACGACTCGAACGTCCATTTCCGGATCCAAAGTCCGGCGTCCTGCCAGTTGGACGAGGGCCCACGGAGGCGGGGCGAGCGTAGCACCGGGCGGTTCGGAGCCCCGGCACCCGGCCGAACCGGCCGGCGAGCCGGATAATCGTCGACATGTCGACCCGTACGCGCGCGTGGCTCGCCGCCTCCATCGCCGTACTGCTGGTGGCCGGGGTGGTGGCGTGGCGGGTCGTCCGGGACGAGCCCGGCGACGTCCCGGCGGTCGCGGGGGGTGGCGGGCACCACGGGCCGGGACCCGTCGAGCTCCCCGCGTTCGACGTCCGCTCGGTGCGGGCCGGGGCGTGGTCGGCTCCCGGGACCTGGTCGACCGGGAAGGTGCCGGCGGCCGCCGACGTCGTCCACGTCGAGCACGCGGTGACCCTCGACACGAAGACCGCCCGTGCGAGGCAGCTGTGGCTGAACGCGCCCCTGCGCTTCGCGGGCGGGAAGGACACCCGCCTCACGATGCACGGCAGCCTGGTGGTCGATCGCGACGGGCTGCTCGAGATGCGCCAGGCCGATCCGGGCAGGACCGCCGTCCTCGCGTTCGACGTGGCGGACGAGCAGGCCATGAAGGGCGGGTTCCAGTTCGAGCTCGCGGACACCGGCCTGTGGGTCCTCTCCGGCGGCCGGGCCGAGATCCACGGCGCGCCCGTGCGCGAGACCTGGGCCACCCTGCTCCCGGGCGCGGGGGCCCTGGGCGCC
>JBBDTT010000102.1:0-7159 GCA_040904285.1 Actinomycetota bacterium | reverse complement strand
GTCACGATCGCGGTCGTCGACCTGCGCGTCGGTGGGAAGTGGCGGTGGGTGATGGTGACGACCGAGGGCGGCTTCGAGGTCGCGTTCCACGGCGAGTACCGGGAGATCGTCCCGAACGAACGCGTCGTCTACACCGAGGTGTTCGAGGGCGTGCCCGGAGGGGATGACGCGCCGGCGGTGAACACGATGACGCTCACGGAGGTGGACGGGCGGACCACGGTCACCACCCTCACGGAGTTCGGGACCCGGGAGATCCGCGACATGGTCATCGGCACCGGCATGGAGGCCGGCATGCAGGACGCGATGGACCTCCTCGAGGAGGTCGCGATCTCGCTCAAGTAGCGAACGCACGCACGGCGCATCACCCCGGTCGTCGCCTGGCGTTTTCGCCGACCGCTCTTCGGGGAGAGTGTCGACGTGCCGGAAGACCTCGACACCGCCGGACCCATCCCGGAGCACCTGGCGCCGAAGCCTCGGCTGCGAGGCTGGTTCCACCAGGTGGCGTTCGTCCTGACCATCCCCGCCAGCGTCGTGCTGTTCTCGGCGGCCCAGACGACGGCCGCGCGCGTCGGAGCGCTCGTCTATTCGTTCAGCCTCGCCGCGCTCTACGGGGTGAGCGCGTCGTATCACCGCCGCCGGTGGTCGGCCAAGGGCTTCAGGTGGATGCGCCGCATGGATCACGCGACCATCTACCTGCTCATCGCGGGATCGGCCACTCCGGTGGCGCTGCTCGGCCTCCCCGCGCCCTGGTCGGCCCTGGCGCTGGCCCTGGTGTGGGCGGGCGCGGCGCTCGGAATCACGTTGAAGCTCCTGCACATCGAAAGGTTCCAGGTCCTGACCGGGGTCCTGTACATCGTCCTCGGGTGGGTCCTGTTCCCGTTCGCCCCGCAGCTGCTGCGACAGCTGAGCGGAACGTCGGTCGCGCTCATCCTCATCGGCGGCGTCCTGTACACGGGCGGCGCGGTCGTCCTGGCCCTCAACAAGCCGAACCCGGCGCCGGCGACGTTCGGCTACCACGAGATCTGGCACTCGATGGTGGTGGCGGCCAGCGCCTGCCACTACGTCGCGGTGTTCCTGGTCATCCTGACGGCCGGCGGCCTGGGCTGAACGGTCCTCGGCGACCGACGTCCGGGGCCCCGCCAGTCCACCGCCGGCGTCACGGCGGAGGATGGATGTCGACCTTGATGTGGCTCCCCGAGCCACCAGACCCGACGGTCTCGCCTTCACCCGGACCAACCACGATGACCTTGTCCATGAGCGCGCTCCTCTCCCTGGGTTCAGGTTCGTCATACATGACGGGAGCCGTAGAGTCGCCGGGCGATGGCTTCTCCGGACGGCGACGCCCAGGCGAGGATCCCTCCTCGCCGGATCACCGACACCACGACGGCCCGGGCGGTGGTGCTGGTCGAGGGGGTCAGTGATCGGCTCGCCCTCGAGCAGCTCGCGGCTCGCCGGGGCCGGGATCTCGGGGCCGAGGGCATCGCCGTCGTGCCGATGGGCGGGACGAAGAGCATCGGCGCCTTCCTGGAGAGGTTAGGACCCGCGGGGATGGGCCTGCGACTGGCGGGTCTGTGCGACGCGGGCGAGGAGGGCGACGTCCTCCGAGCCCTGGAGCGAGCCGGGATGGGATCCGGCCTGACCCGCGCGACCATGGAGGCGGTCGGCTTCTTCGTGTCCGAGGCGGACCTCGAGGACGAGCTGATCCGAGCCCTCGGCGCCGACGAGGTGATGCGGATCATCGAGGCGCAGGGCGAGCTGGGCCGGTTCCGCACGTTCCAGCGGATGCCCCAGAAGCGGGACCAGGCCGTCGAGGCGCAGCTTCGCCGGTTCATGGGCACCCGCAGCGGCCGCAAGCAGCAGTACGCGCCGCTGCTCGTCGACGCGCTGGATCTGAGTCATGTGCCGAGGCCGCTGGACGGCGTACTGGCTCACGTCTGACCCGATACCGCCGTGAGGGCTAGGCGGGAGGGATGTTCTGGTTCAGCCGGAACACGTTCCGCGGGTCGTACTTCGTCTTCAGGGCCTTGAGACGGTCGTACTTCTCCCCTCCGTACGCCTGCCGGACCCGGTCCTCGCCTTCGTCCATGAGGAAGTTGACGTAGACGCTGGAGTGATACGGCTCGAGCGCCGTCCAGAAGTCGCGCACCCACTGCCGCTCCTCGTCGAACCCTGCGGCCGTCTCAGTCGCAACGTTGATGTTGAACGTGAAGCCGGCATCGCGCCCGGCGAACGCCGTCTCGTCCTCCCCGACGCGCGCCGCCGCGCCGCCGCGCTGCCAGATCGGAAACGCGGTGAGGGGCGACCCGATGCGGGATGCGTAGTCGACCGTGATGTCGATGACCTCGTCGCTCAGCTCGGCCACGTCGCAGGCCCGGAAGTAGTACCACCACCCGGACTGGAACGAGGGGTCGAACATGCTCTGCTGCTGGAGGAACGGTTTGGGCTCGCACAGGTCGAGCACGGGCGATCCGAACTCCTTGAGGGGGCGGACCACACGCTCGCCCTCCTCGACGGAACCGCTGTAGAGGCAGACGACGCTCACCACGGGCTGCCCGTGGAGCTCGGAGGGGACGAACGGCAGCGGGGGAGCCTTCCGGTGAACCACGATCGTCATGAGCTCGTCCGGCGCTTCGCGAACCCAGTCGCGGTAGAAGCGCAGCACGTCGGGCGAGTCCGCCATCCGCCAGAACACGGGTCCTGCCACGACGATCGGACCCACCTCGGCAAGACGGAACTCGAACTCGGTGACGATGCCAAAGTTGCCCCCTCCGCCACGCAGTCCCCAGAAGAGGTCGGCGTTCTCGTCCTCGCTCGCCCGGACGAACTCGCCGTCGGCCGTGATGACATCGGCGGAGAGCAGATTGTCGACCGTGAGGCCGTGCTTGCGCATCAGCATGCCGATCCCGCCGCCGAGGGTCAGGCCCGCGACCCCCGTGTGCGTCACGATCCCCGAAGGAACGGCCAGCCCGAACGCCTGCGTCTCGCGGTCGAGCTCGCCCAGGACCACGCCGGGCTGCACCCATGCCGTTCGGCGCACGGGATCGACGCGGATCCCTTTCATCGGGGACAGGTCGATGACCAGGCCGTCGTCGCAGACCGAGTGCCCGGGGAAGCTGTGGCCTCCGCCGCGGACGGCGACCACGAGGCCGTTCGTCCTGGCGAAGCCCACGGCGGCGATCACGTCGGCGATCCCCAGGCAGCCCACGATCAAGGCGGGACGTCGGTCGATCGACCCGTTCCAGATCTTCCTCCGGTCGTCGTAGGAGGGGTCCTGGGGACGAACCAGCTCTCCGCGAAGCCGGCCGGCCAGTTCGTCGATCGCGTCCGGGTCCAACCGTGCGGGTTGGGCCGGCGGCACCGGCGTCGCACTCATGCCGCGATTGTGGACCCCGCGAGCCCGACTGTCAGGGGGCCGAGGTTCCGCCCCCCGGCAAGGCGACAGCGAGGTGTTGCCTTCCCCCAGAGGCGGGCGTACCGTGCTTGCAATGTTCCGGGTGGCCGGCCCAGCCCACCCCGGAGTCGCGCTCGGCCCACCTCGTAGTCGCCGTATTGGAGGCCCCGCATGGCCTACAGGAAGACCGTCGCCGAGAGCAGGATCCTCGGCGCCTGACTTCGGAGTGAGTCCGCGTGGGTGATGACGACGACCGGGAGGCCCTCTGGCGAGGCCTGCTCACCGGCGGGGACTCGCCGATCCGCCACGACCGCGACCGGTTCAAGCGGTGGCCGGGATCGCCACGATGCAAGACGTGTCTGTACCCGTTGGGGGGCCCCGTTGCCCGCGTGCTGCGTCTCAGGTCCGGTAGGGGTCCATCGAGGAAGAACCCCAACTTCTGCAACCTTTGCGAGGAGTTCGTGCGGACGCATCCGGGAGGATCGGAAGTAGACGTCTCGCTCCTGTTCGCTGACGTTCGCGGTTCAACAGGGATCGCTGAAAGCATGGAAGCCGCGAGATTCTCGGCTCTGATGAACCGGTTCTTCAGGGCCGGCACCCATGTCTTGATCGACACCGACGGGCTGATCGACAAGTTCGTGGGCGACGAGGTGGTCGGCCTCTACCTCCCCGCAATGGTCGCCGACCATCCACGGGCGGCGATCGAGGCGGCTCAGAAACTGCTCTCCGCTCTCGGTTACGGCGACCCCGACGGGCCGTGGTTGCCGGTGGGCGTGGGGATCCATTCGGGTACCGCCTTCGTGGGCTCGGTAGGTGATCCCTCGGTTGCCGACTTCACGGCCATGGGAGACACGGTCAACGTGGCGGCGAGGCTGGCGTCGGCGGCGAAGGCGGGCGAGATCCTTGTCAGCGATGCAGCGTGGAAGAGAAGCGGCATCGACGCGGTGTCCACTCCGACCCGGAAGCTCGAGGTCAAGGGCAGGACGGCTCCCGTGGAGGTGCGCGTCCTGCGCGTCGATGCGCCAGCACAGTCGCGGGCTGTTGGTCCTCGCGCGTCAGGGGCGGACCCAGGATCGTGATCCCGTAGGGCGCGGCCATCTCGGCGATTCGCTGGGGGTCGGGTGGCCCGTCCAACGTCGCGAGGTACCCCGCCTGCTCCGTGAAGTAGCGCTCGATACCGATGGGAGCGATCGCACCCACCGCCCGGACGGGTTCGTCGTGGAGGTTCCCGAAACGGTGGGGGACCCCTCGGGGAAGGACGATGAAGTCGCCCGGGCGCAATTCGGCGCGCTCCCCGCCGAGCTCGACCGTCATGATCCCCTCGATCACGTAGATGCTCTCGTCCTCGTGCTCGTGGGTGTGGAGGCCTGGAGCCGGGTCGCCCGGGCCGATCCGGGCCTCGCCGAACAGGAAGCCCCCGTTCGTGGCGGTGGAATCCGCGAGCACCTGCCATGGCGGCCCCGAGGACCATCTCCGGATTTCGATCGACATTTCCTTCCTCCCCTCCCGGTGCGGCTCATATAGTAAGGTATCCTGAAAGTCAGGATGCCTGAGAATATTACGGGTGGCGGGCGCGGTCAAGCCCTGTCCGAGCCGGCCGCGCAGGCCCCGACGGCCGCGCTGCTCGGCGCCGCCTACCAGGCCCTCGGCATGGCGATCGTCCGGGGCGTCGACGAGGCGGGCTACCCGCAGCGGCCCGCCCACTCCGCGGTCTTCGCGAACATCGACCTCGGAGGGACCCGTCTCAGCGACCTGGCCGGGCGGGCGAACATGACACCGCAGGCCATGGGGGAGCTCGTCGACGACCTCGAGCAGATGGGGTACGTCCGCCGCCGTCCCCATCCCGAGGACCGCCGCGCGAAGCTCGTCGTCCTGACCACGAAGGGTCGGCGCTGCGTCGAAGCCGGGATCCGCGTGGTTCAGGCGATCGAGGCGCAGCTCCGCGACCGGCTCGGCGAGCGCGGACTGGCGGCCCTCCGGCGCTCGGCCGGGCAGATCATCGAGACCTGGGCCTCCCAGGAGCGCTGAGTGCCCGACCCGAACTCCATCGAACCCTCTAGGATTCGGCGCCATGACCGAGCCAGCGTTTCAGCCGGGAACTGCCGAAGAGGTACTGAACGAGCAGGCCACCGTCCTGATTTCGGGCGGGCCCCTGAAGAACAAGCGCGGGCACGCACTCCTCACGAACGACCGGGTGTTGTTCATGGATCAGCGGTTCAATCCCTCGCAGGCGGGAGCGGTCGGGGGGTGGCTCGCCGGAAAGCTGGCCGAGGAGCTCGAGAAGCGGCGGAAGGAACGGCCGCCGATGGTCGACCTTCTTCTGACCGACATCACGCGGATCTCCCTGGTGAAGAAGCTGACCGTCAGGGACATCCTCGTCATCGAGACCGCAGCGGGCGAGTCGCGATTCGCGAACGGCTTCAAGGTGTGGAACCCGTTGCTCCGCCGGGCCGTGACCGAGCGCCACGGCCGCACGGTGGTGGACGACGGACCGGACGCCTGGCGCGTCACCGGTACGACTTCGTAGACCCGCGTGGCCGTATCGGCCAACGCACGTCCGTAGCGCTCCCATGGTCTCGGTCCCCAGTCTTGGAGGATGGCATCGACCTGCGGAATTGACGATGCGGGCTGCAGGGTACAACACTCGTGCATGTAAGGCCCTGGTCGGGAAGATGGCTGAGGAGGGTACCCGTGAGTGCAGATCGTCGTTCCTCGATGCCGAAGCCCATCCCACGAGCCGCACCGGGAGGATTCGCGGCGGCGGAACCCATTCCGGATCTCGTTCGCCGCATCGTTCGTGAGGAGCTCCGGCCGATCCATCGGTTGCTGCAGGAGATCCGGGATCGGTCGTAGCCAACCCGACGGCGGTGAGCAGGTCGTTGCGCCAGAGGGCCATCAGGAGGAATCAGTGTCAGTGAGACAGGAGGACGACCGACGTGTCTGAGCGCGGCAGCGAAAGCGAGAACCCGGTACTACCCGCCCCGACTGCCACGCCGACCCGGCCGAGGACGAACAAGGACTGGTGGCCGGACCAGCTGGACCTCTCGGTCCTGCACCAGCACTCGCCCCGGTCCAACCCGATGGGCCAGGACTTCGACTACGCGGAGGCGTTCGAGACCCTCGACGTCGAGGCGCTGAAGCGGGACATCTTCGAGCTCATGACGACGTCGCAGGAGTGGTGGCCGGCCGACTACGGCCACTACGGGCCGCTGTTCATCCGGATGAGCTGGCATGCCGCGGGTACCTACCGCATCGCCGACGGCCGGGGCGGTGGCGGTGACGGCGGCCAACGCTTCGCCCCCCTCAACAGCTGGCCCGACAACGCGAGCCTCGACAAGGCGCGCCGGTTGCTCTGGCCGATCAAGCAGAAGTACGGCCGCAAGGTCTCGTGGGCCGATCTGCTGGTCTTCGCCGGCAACTGCGCCTACGAGTCCATGGGGTTCCAGACGTTCGGCTTCGGCTTCGGGCGGGAGGACATCTGGGAGCCCGAGGAGATCTTCTGGGGGCCCGAGGACACATGGCTCGGGGACGAGCGCTACAGCGGCGACCGAGAGCTCGCAGGCCCGTTCGGCGCGGTGCAGATGGGCCTGATCTACGTGAATCCGGAGGGGCCCGGCGGCAACCCGGACCCGCTCGCCTCGGCCCGGGACATCCGGGAGACCTTCGCCCGGATGGCCATGAACGACGAGGAAACCGTCGCGCTCATCGTGGGCGGCCACACGGTCGGCAAGACCCACGGTGCCGTCGATCCCGAGTACATCGGTCAGG
>JBBDTT010000101.1:0-7192 GCA_040904285.1 Actinomycetota bacterium | reverse complement strand
AGGTCCTCGATGCGGAGCCGGCCGGGGGAGGCCGGCACCACCCCGCCGGCCGTCACCAGCATCCCGGCCTCCTCGTAGAGCTCCCGGACCGCGCACGCGCGGGGAGCCTGGTCGGCCGCGCCGAACCAGCGCACGGCGAGCTCCTCATCCCCGGGCTCGAGGGCGCCGCCCGGGAACACCACGAACCCGGGCGCGAACCGGCTGTGGCCCGAGCGCTCGAGCACGAGCACCTCGACGCCCTCCGGGCCCTCCCGGGCGACGACCACGGTCGCGGCGGGTCGAGGCTCCACGCCGGGATTGTGGCAGCATTGCCCGGACCCGAACGACGGAGGAACCTGGCGCCGCATGAGGCGACCCATCCACAGCACCCCGGCCGCGCTGCCCCTCCTGCTCGCGCTCGCGGCCTCGGCGTGCGGGGGCGGCGGCGGGACCCCCGCAACAACCCCTCCGACGATCGTCCCCGTCGAGACGTTCTTCGGCCAGGGCTCGGCCCACGTAGTGCTGAGCGGGGGAGTCGACGTGACCGTCGACCTCGGCCTGACCCCGAACGTATCGGGGTTCGACCCGAACGCGGCCTCGCTGTCCTACGGGGACTCCGCCGGGGCGTCGTTCGCGGTCGGAGGACGGTTCGAGGACGGTCCGACCTCGGCCGACCTGGTCGTCACGATCAACATCGTCCAGCCGGTCGTGGCCATCCTGGTCTCCGCCGCCGGGGAGTGCACACTGGCGTTCGACGACCTGTCGGAGCAGGCCGTCAGCGGCAGCTTCACGTGCGCCGACCTGTCCAGCGGCGGCTCGGGCGCCTCCGTCGACGCCGAGGGAACGTTCGAGGCCAGCTGATCGACAGGGAGGCCGCCATGCCTTGGTCCCACCGCGCAGTCCTGGTGCCGGGCCTCGTCCTCGCCCTGCTGCTGGGCGCCTGTGGGGGCGGCGATCCTTCGAACGGCGGCACGTCCGGACCGGCCTCGCCGACGTCGGCCCCGACGTCGGGGCCGGGACCGCAGATCGTCCTGACCTCGGGGACCGCGACCGTCGAGGTCGGGGGCGGACCCACGCTCGAGCTCCCCCTGAACGTGGCCGGGACCGTCTACCTCGCGCCGCCCAACGCGTCGTCGGTGGCGTTCGCCGACCCCGCCTTCAACACGTTCGGGATCTCGGGCCTCCTCGCGTCGGGCGCGACCAGCACCACCCTGGGGCTGACCGTGACGACGGTCGATCCTCCGGCCGGATACACGTCGTTCCAGGGCGAGTGCACGCTCGAGTTCGACGAGCTCGGCGACGAGGGCTTCATCGGGAGCTTCGAGTGCGCCGGCGTGCCGAACGCGGCGGGCGACGGCGAGCCCGCCGACCTGAGCGGGACGTTCGAGGCACGCTCCTGAGCCCGGAAGGCTCCGGGCGACCCGAGCGGTCCCTGGCCGCCCGGCTTCGGGCGAGGATCGCCGAGGACGGACCGGTCTCCTTCGCGGCGTTCATGGAGGCGGCGCTGTACGACCCCGACGAGGGGTTCTACGCGCGGCCCCCCGTGGGGACCGAGGGCCACTTCGTGACCAACCCCCACGTCTCCGAGGTGTTCGGCGCGCTGGTGGCCCGCCAGCTCGGCGAGGCCTGGGACCTGCTCGGCGAGCCCGACCCCTTCCACGTCGTCGAGTTCGCGGCCGGGGACGGCACGCTGGCCCGGCAGGTGCTGGACGCCGCGCGGGGCGCGCTCGCCTTCGCGGAGGCGATCCGCTACCTCGCCGTGGAGCGCACGCCGGGCGCCCGCCACGCGCTCGCGGCCGCCGGCCTCGAAACCGTGGAGCCGGAGCGCCTGCCGGCGGGATTGACCGGCGTCGTCCTGGCCAACGAGCTCCTGGACAACCTCCCGTTCCGGTTGGTGCGCCGGACCGACGACGACCTCGAGGAGCTCCGGGTCGGGGTGGACGAGACCGGTGGGTTCGCGTTCGTCCCGGCGCCGGCCGACGACGACCTCCGTGAGCTCGCCCGGGGGTTGGAGCCGGGCGGGCGCGCCGCGGTGGGGCGCGAGCCCCAGCGGTGGCTGGAGGCGGCGGCCGGCGTCCTGGAGCGGGGCTGGATCGTGGTGTTCGACTACGGGGGCGACGGCCCGCGGGCGCCGCAGACCTACCGGTCGCACCAGGCGGGCGAGGACCTCCTGCGGGACCCCGGATCGGCGGACATCACGGCCGGGGTGGACCTCCGCGCGCTGGCCGAGCGCGGGCGCGAGCTCGGGCTGGGGGTGTGGGGGCCGGTCTCCCAGCGGGACGCGCTGCTCGCCCTCGGGTTCGGGGAGCGCGCCGAGGTGCAGCGCGCCGCCACGGCCGAGGACCGCGACGCCGGCCGCCACCTGGACGCCGCCCGCCGGTGGGCGCGGCGGAGCCGGGAGTCGCTGCTGATCGAGCCCTCGGGCCTCGGCGGCCTGCAGGTCATGGTCTTCGGGGTTGGGGTGGACCGGGAGCTCGCCGCCACGCGCGGCGCTGCCGGCGGTTAGCGGTCGACGTCGCCGACGACGAAGAACACCGAGCCGAGGATCGCGATCAGGTCGGCCACCAGCGTCCCCGGCAGGATGTGCGGCAGGACCGAGACGTTGGAGAACGACGCCGTCCGGAGCTTGAGCCGGTACGGGAACTCGGTCCCGTCACCGACCAGGTAGTACGACATGAGCCCGAGCGGGTTTTCCGTCCGCACGTAGACCTCGCCCTCGGGGAGCTTCGGGTTCGGCTTGACCTTGGGCGTGACGTACGGCCCCGGTGGGATCCGGTCGTGGCACTGCTCGATGATCTTGCAGGACTCGTACACGCGCTGGACGAGCACCCACAGCCGGTCGTAGCAGTCGCCGTTCATCCCGACGGGGATCGTGAAGTCGACCTCGTCGTACTTCAGGTACGGCTCGTCCTTGCGGGAGTCCATGCCGACCCCCGAGGCGTGCAGGACCGGCCCGGACACCCCGTACGCGATCGCCACGTCGGGGGGCAGCAGGCCGACGTTCTTGGTGCGGGCGAGGATGATCTCGTTGCCCATGACGAGGTCCTCGAAGTCGCGAAGCTTCTTGCGGATGTAACCGAGGAGCTCGTGGGACTCCCGGAGGAACCCGCGAGGCAGGTCGTCCTTCAGCCCGCCGGCCCGGCAGAACATGAAGTGCATGCGCCCGCCGGTGGCGGACTCCATGAGGTGCTGGATCATCTCCCGCTCGCGGAACGCGTAGAACATCGGCGTCATCGCGCCGAGCTCGAGCGGGTACGACCCCATGAACATCAGGTGGTTGAGGATCCGGTTCCACTCGACCATGAGCATCCGGATCCACTGCGCGCGCTCGGTGACCTCGATGCCGGCCAGCTTCTCGACCGCGAGGTAGAAGCCGAGCTCGTTGTTCATCGACGACAGCCAGTCGTGGCGGTTCATCAGCACGCCGATCTGGCGGACGTCGCGGACCTCGGAGAGCTTCTCGGCGGCCCGGTGCATGTAGCCGATGACCGGCTCGGCCCGGGTGATGACCTCGCCGTCCAGCTCCAGGACCACGCGGAGGACGCCGTGGGTCGACGGGTGCTGGGGCCCGATGTTGAGGAGCATCTCCTCGGTGGACAGGCCTCGCTCGACGGGGATGATATCGATGCCGCCTCCCCGCACGAGGAGCTGCTCGCCGAGGGTCGCGAAGGCGGCGCCCGCCGGCTCGGGACGGATCAGAGTGTCGTCGGCCATCCGGGACGCAGTCTACCGATTCCTTCTCAGCCGGCCTCGCGGACGCGGTCGGGGGTGCCCTTCACCGGACCCTTCCCCTCGTTGGTGATCTCGGTGTCGGCGGACCGGCTGATCTCCTGGAGGACCTCGCCAGTGGCCCGCTCGCTGGGCTCCTGCACCGCGATGTCGCCGAGCGAGATCATGCCGACCAGCTCGTCGCCCTTGACCACGGGCAGTCGGCGGATCTGTCCCGCCGCCATCAGCTCTCGGGCGTCGCTGACGTTCTGATCGGGCGTCACCGTCACGACGTCGACGCTCATCGCGTCGATCGCCTTGGCGGAGCTCGCCTGACCCTCGGCCACGACGCGCACGACGATGTCGCGGTCGGTGACGATGCCCTCGAGGCTGGCCCCTCGAACGATCGGGATGGCGCCGACGTCGGCCTTGGCCATCATCTGCGCGACCTCCTGGATCGGCGTGTCCTGGGTCGCGGTCTCCACCTCGGTCGCCATGAAGTGCCGGACAAGGTTCATGCTCGTCCCTCCTCTGCGGGGCGGTCTCTCCCCATCCATACCCACCGGCCTCCCCCTCCCAACGCGGATACAGTTCCGGCATGGACTTCACCATCCCGCAGGAGTACCAGGACCTCCTGGCCTCGTTCCGGTCGTTCCTGGACCGCGAGGTCCGTCCGCTCGAGGAACAGTTCACGGTCGAGCTCCAGGAGGAGTCCCTCCCCGAGCCCGTCCGCGAGGTCGGCCGGGCCCTGCGCAAGCGCTCGTCCGAGGCGGGGTTCTACGCCGCGTACATGCCCGAGGAGGTGGGCGGCGGCGGCCTGTCCAACTTCGGCTACACGCTGCTGGTCGAGGCGGGCGGGACCTCCGGGCTCCGGATGGCGACCTACGCGCTCGGCCCTCCGTCGCCGGAGTCGCCGTCGCCGATCCTCATGGACCTGCCGGAGCACGTCCGCGACAAGTACGTGCCCCCGCTCGTGCGCGGCGAGACCACGATGTGCTTCGCCCTCACCGAGCCCGACACCGGCTCGGACGCGCAGAACATCCGCACCCGCGCCGTGCAGGACGGCGAGGAGTGGGTCCTGAACGGACGCAAGCACTTCATCACGAACGCGCCTCGGGCCGACCACGCGCTGGTGTTCGCGGTCACCGACCCGGACAAGAAGGCGGCGGGGGGAATCACCGCGTTCTGGGTGGACGCCGTGACCCCGGGGTTCGTCCGCGGGAAGAACCAGAAGACGATGGCCGGCGACACCGGCACCGGGGAGCTGATCTTCGAGGACTGCCGCGTGCCGGCCGACCACGTCGTCGGCGAGGTCGGCTTCGGGTTCCAGTCGGCCATGAAGTTCCTGAACGGCGGCCGGGCCTACATCGGCGCGCTGTGCGTGGGGATCGCCGAGCACCTCATCCGGGTGACCGTCGACTACGCGAAGGAGCGGACCGCGTTCGGCAAGCCGATCGGCAAGAACCAGGCGGTGCAGTGGATGCTCGCCGACTCGGCCCTCGAGGTCCATGCCGCGCGGCTGATGACCTACAACCTGTCCTGGCTGGTCGACGAGGGCGAGTACCCGATCCTGCAGTCGTCGATGGTCAAGCTCAACAACACCGAGATGGTGAACCGGGTGGCCGACCGCGCGGTGCAGATCTGGGGAGGCATGGGTCTGCTGTCCGAGGGACCGACCGAGCGCATCTTCAGGTTCGTGCGGATGCTCCGCATCGTCGAGGGAACGAGCGAGATCCAGCGCCTCATCATCGCCCGCTCGCTCGGGCTCTAGCGGGGCTCCCGGTGTCTCCCGCCCCGGACGCCCGGCGGCGCCTCCCCTCGGTCGACGCGCTCCTGCGAACCCCGGCCGCCCGCGAGGCCGCCTCGAACTTCGGCCGCGACGTCGTCCGGCTGGCGATCCGTGAGGCGCTCGACCAGGCGCGAGGCCTGGCCGCCCGCGAAGGACGGGTCGTCGAGGGCACGGCCATCATCAAGATCGCGGTCCGTCGCGCGGCGGGCGCCTTCCTGGGCGTGCAGCCGGTGATCAACGCGACGGGGGTGCTGCTCCACACGGGCCTCGGCAGGGCGCCCCTCGGCCCGGCCGCGCTCAAGGCCGTGGCCCGGACCGCCGGACGGTACGCGGACCTGGAGGTGGAACGAACCACCGGCCGCCGGGGCCGCAGGACCCAGAACGCCGAGTTCGTGCTGCGCGCCGTCACGGGCGCCGAGGACGCGCTCGTCGTGAACAACAACGCCGCCGGCCTCCTGCTGGCCCTCACGGCCCTCGCGCGCCGTCGCGAGGTCATCGTCTCCCGCGGCGAGCTCATCGAGATCGGTGGAGAGTTCCGGCTCCCCGACGTGATGGCGGCGAGCGGCGCGAAGCTCGTCGAGGTCGGCACGACGAATCGAACCCGGCGTTCCGACTACGAGCGGGCCGCGGGGCCCCGGACCGCCCTCATCCTCAAGGTCCATCCCAGCAACTACCAGGTCACCGGCTTCACCGAGGAGGTCGCGATCGGACCGCTGGCGGACCTCGCCCACCGGCTGAGCGTCCCGGTGGTCCACGACCTGGGCAGTGGACTGCTCAAGCGAACGACCGGGATGCCGGCCTCGGAGCCGACGGCCGCCGGATCGCTCGCCGCCGGCGCCAACCTGGTCAGTTTCAGCGGCGACAAGCTGCTCGGGGGGCCGCAGGCCGGGATCCTCCTCGGCCGGGCCGAGCTCGTCGAGAAGCTCCGGCGACACCCGATGGCCCGCGCGCTGCGGGTCGACGTGATGACGGTCGTCGCGCTGGAGGCCACCCTGCGCGAGCACGCCACCGCCAACCTCCCCGGCATCCCCTTCTGGCGTGCGGCGAGCGCCTCCCGCCGCGAGCTCCGAGCGCGGGCCCGGGCCGTCGCCGCCGGCTTCGAGGGCGCGTCGATCGTCGATACCGAGGCGGTCGCAGGGGGGGGCTCGGCCCCGGGGCACACCACGGCCTCGGCCGGCGTGCGCCTGCGGGTGCCCCATCCCGAGGGGATCGCGACGACGCTCCGCGACGGCCGCCCTCCGGTGTTCTGCCGCGTGGAGGAGGAGGCCGTGGTGTTCGATCTCCGTTCGGTGGCGCCCGAGGAGGACGACGACCTGCGCCGTGCCATCCGCTACGCGCTGTCCCAGCGGTGACCCGCTTCGTCGTCGCGACCGCGGGCCACGTCGACCACGGCAAGTCCGCGCTGGTCCGCACCCTCACCGGCATCGAGCCGGACCGGTGGGAGGAGGAGCGCCGGCGCGGGCTGACGATCGACCTGGGGTACGCGTGGACGACGCTCCCGGGCGGCCGGGAGGTGGGCTTCGTCGACGTCCCCGGCCACGAGCGGTTCGTGACGAACATGCTGGCCGGCGTCGGGCCCGTCCGGCTGGTGCTGTTCGTGGTCGCGGCCGACGAGGGCTGGAAACCGCAGTCCGAGGAGCACCTGCGGATCCTCGACGTGCTCGGCATCGATCGCGCGGTGATCGCCCTGACGAAATCGGACCTGGCCGCCGAGGG
>JBBDTT010000100.1:0-7325 GCA_040904285.1 Actinomycetota bacterium | reverse complement strand
GGCAGGCTGATCCCGAGGGGGGCCGTCCTGGCGCACCTGGGGCGTTCGGGGGTCCGGTTGTGGGCCGCGTGCGTGCACCTGGGCCTTTCCGACCGCGAACGGGCGGGCCACGCCCGCGAGCTCACCGACCTCCTCGCCGGGCTCGGCGGCCCGGTCGTGCTCGGAGGCGACCTCAACGAGTTCCCGGAGGGCACCGCGGCGTCATGGCTGAGCGGGCGCCTGTGGGACGCCTTCGTCCAGGCCGGCGAGGGGGACGGGCTCTCGTACCCGGCCTCCGAGCCCCGGGCCCGGATCGACTACCTGCTGCTGGGCGACGGCCTGCGGGCCGAACGCGCCTGGGTCGAGGACCGGCCGGAGGTCCGGGCCGCCTCGGACCACCTGCCCATCTTCGCCGACGTCGCGCTCGAGGACGGGGCCTGAGAAGGGGTCACCCCTGCTGAGGGAGAATGAGAGAGAACCCGAAAGGAGCCTGCATGTCCCGCCGACTCTCCGGAATCCTCGCCCTGCTGGTCGTCGTACTGGCCCCCTCGCTGGCCTACGGCCACGCCGAGCGCCCGACGCCGTCGCCCCCCCGCGAGGGAGAGGTCCCCTCGGTGGCCCGGATCAAGCGCCAGCATCCGGTCCTGGACGTGTGCAAGTCGAGGGTGAACGGGGCGCGAGAATGCCGCTTCCGCGACATCCAGGCCGCGGTGAACGCGGCGCCGAACGGCGCGCTCATCCGTATCTGGCCGGGCCTGTACGAGGAGCGCCCGAGCCGGGCCGCCAAGCGCTTCCCGCCCGACAACCCCGACGGGACGTTCTCCTACGAGTTCCACAAGAAGCATCCCAACTCCGAGAACCTGATCGCGATCGTGGGCAAGAAGAACCTCACGCTGCTCGGGATGGGACGCCGTCCGAGGGACGTGGTGATCGACGTCGGTTTCACCAAACACGTCGGGATCCGGGGGGATCGCAGCGACGGGCTGATCATCAAGAACCTCTCGATGTGGCATGCCTTCGACCACGGTATCTACGTCCTGGAGACCTCGGGCCTGCTGATCGATGAGGTGGTGAGCGGCTACAGCCGCGAGTACGCGTTCCTCACGTTCGCCGACGACCACGTCTTGATGCGCAACTGCGAGGCCACGGGCTCGGGCGACGGAGGCCTGTACCCCGGCGGATCGGCGGAGACGCCCGGCCGGGTCTCGCAGGAGATCAGCCACTGCAAGAGCTACCACAACGTGCTCGGCTACTCGGGGACACAGGGCGACCACGTGTGGGTCCACGACACGGAGTTCTTCGACAACGCCGTGGGCCTGGTCACGGACTCCGAGACCGACCACCCGAACTATCCCCAGAACGACCTGACCCTTGAGCGCAACAAGTTCTACGACAACAACTTCAACCCGTACTCGGCGGACTCGGACCTGAAGGCCACGGTCTTCGAGGGGTACTACCTGATCCCGGTCGGGGTCGGAGCCTGGCTGGTCAGCGGCCACAACAACCTGGTCCAGAACAACTGGATCTGGGGGCACGACCGCGCCGGCGTGTGGCAGTCCAGCGGACAGGGCCTCGTCATCGGGCCCACGGAGGAGCCGCGGGCGCTGCCGTTCGCCAGCAGCAACAACCGCTACATCGCGAACCGCTTCCACCCCCCCAAGGGCACGAGAGGCGAGGCGAACACGACGGACGTCTACTACGACGGGCTCGGGCTCAACAACTGCTTCGAGGGGAACGTGGGGTTCGATGGCGAGGCCCCCAGCAGCGACAACCCGGTCCTGCCCCCGTGCCTGGATCCGGTCGTCGGCACCCTCCCCTCGATCGCGAGCGTGCCGTGGCCGCCCAACTTCGTAGCGCAGGCGATGGGCCTGTACGAGAACGGGGAGCCGCTGTGCTGGCAGCTGGGCGTCGAGCCCTGCATCTGGGGTCCGGGCCCGAAGCCCGAGAACGCGCGCAACCTTCCCGAGGGGATGCGCCGGGAGTGGCCCATCCCGCCGGTGTGCGGGCCCGTCACCTGCCGGTTGGTGCTCAAGCGGAGGTAGGGCGGGCTCAGGCCCGGGCGCCGGCGCAGGCGCGGGCGAACGCCAGGACCCGCTCCTGGATCGTCTCGGCGTCGTAGTCGAGCGTGGCCACGTGGTACGAGTTGGGGAGGGTGACGAGCTCTTTCCGCTCGGACCCCGCGTGATCCATGACGTACTGCGCGTTGTCCTTGGGCACGACGTGGTCCTCGGGGGAGTTGAACACCAGCAGGGGCTGGCGCACCTTCGGCAGGTCCGACTGCACCGTCTTGCACATCCGGTGCAGCTGGATGATGCCCGTGTACGGCACGCGCGCGTAAGGGGCCTCGTTCTGCGCGGGCTTCTTGATGTCGTTGCCCACGCCCTTGCGTGACCGGGCGAAGAGCCGGGCCACCCGGGCCCCGGCCATCTGCGGGTTGCGCACGTACGCGTTGACCACCGCGACCCCCCGGATCGCTTCGGGGTGGTTGGCCGCGAGGTGCAACGCCATAGCGCCCCCCATCGACAGGCCGCACACGATCAGGTCCTTGGTCCTCTCTGCGAGCTCGTCCAGCGCGGAGGCCGCCTCGTCCCGCCACTGCTCCCACTTCGTGGTCGCGAGGTCCTCCCACGTCGTCCCGTGTCCCGGGTAGCGCGGACCGGCCACGGACAGCCCCTTCGAGGCGAGCCACTCACCGAACGGCCGCATGCTCGTCGGGTTTCCGGTGAAGCCGTGGAGGAGGAGCACGCCCAGGGGCCCGCCCTCGAACCGGAAGGCCTCGCCCCCCGGGATCACCCGGGGAGAGCTCACGACCCCGTGACGGCCTGCACCCGGGCGATGAGCTGGTCGGTGTCGAAGGGCTTCGGGAAGAAGTTGTCCTCACCGACCAGGCCGATCACCTCGGGGGCGACCTCGGGCTTGCCGGTGATGATCACGACCGGCACCTGACGGGTCTCGGGGGAGGCCCGGAGCTGGGTGAGCATCCGCTCGCCCCCGACGTCGGGCATCATCAGGTCCAGGATCACCGCGTCGGGGTGGTACATGTCGAGCATGAGGAGTCCCTCGAGGCCGTCCTTGGCCTCGACCACCTCGTAGTCGCTGAGCTCCAGGGAGATGCGGACGAGCTTGCGGACGGCGTCGTCGTCCTCGACCAGCAGGACGGTCTTCTTGTCTGCCATCCCGTCCGCATTCGCCATTGACTCTCACCTCACCTTCGAGTCGGGTTGCGGAACAGATTCGCAAGGACGAACAGCCCGAACACGCCGGCCGCGGCCACCAGGACCACCAGCACGACCAGGAACGTCCATTCCAGGATTCCGTACGCCAACATTCGAGGTTTCCTCAGCGCCGTCGTTGTGCACTAGTGTATAGGGAGCGCCGCTGCGATCCGACCTGAAGGGTGAGGGCGGATGTTCTACTGGCTGATGAAACACATCTTCCTCGGCCCGCTCCTGAAGCTGATGTACCGGCCGAAGGTTCGGGGCATCGAGAACGTGCCCAGATCCGGGCCGGTCATCATCGCGATGAACCACATCTCGTTCATGGACAGCCTCATCGTCCCGCTGCTGTGCAGCCGCCAGGTCGTCTTCCTGGGCAAGGCCGACTACTTCGACCACTGGTACACCTCGTGGTTCTTCAAGGCCGCGGGCGTGATCCCCGTCCGACGCGAGGGCGGCTCGGCGAGCGAGGCCGCCCTCCTCGCGGGGATCCGGGCGCTGAAGCAGGGGATGGTCGTCGGGATCTATCCGGAGGGCACGCGGAGCCCGGACGGGCGCCTGTACCGGGGCAAGACGGGCGTCGCCCGCATGGCCCTCGAGGCCCGGGCGACGGTCATCCCCGTCGCGGTGGCGGGCACGGACGAGGTCATGCCGCTCGACGCCAAGTTCCCCCGGCTCAAGGGGCGCCCCGACATCCGCTTCGGCAAGCCGCTGACGTTCGACCGGTACTTCGACACGCCGACCGACCGGTTCGTCCTCCGGTCGGTCACCGACGAGATCCTCTACGAGATCATGATGCTGACGGGGCAGGAGTACGTCGACGAGTACGCCTCGAAGGTCAAGGAGGAGCTGAAGGCGGCCCGGGCCGAGGCCGCCAAGAAGCGCGAGATGGCCGAGGCCTCCTAGCCCGTTCTGACCATCATGGAAATGGCTCCGCGCGGGGATCGACGCTGGTCGCTTCGTTGCCGTAGGGTCGATTTGTGAACGGATTCACAAAGACGACCGGCAGGTGACGGCCCGGCAAACCGGCGCTCGGACGCGCGCTCGCCCGCGCGCCAGAGCGAAGCCCAAGCCCGAGATCGACGCGATCGTCGAGGCCAAGGCGCTGCGCAAGGTCTATCGCAACGGGGCCGAGGTCGAGGCCCTCCGGGGCGTGGACCTGCAGGTGGCCCGGGGCGAGATGGCCGCGATCATGGGCCCCTCCGGCTGCGGAAAGACCACCCTGTTGAACTGCCTGTCGGGGCTGGAGCGCATCGACGAGGGGGATGTGCTGGTCGACGGGCGGTCGATGGCGGTCATGTCCGACGACGAGCGGACCGACTACCGGGCGCGGTCCATGGGGTTCGTGTTCCAGGCCTTCAACCTGCTGCCGGTCCTCACCGCGGCCGAGAACGTCGAGATCCCGCTGCTGCTCCTCGGCGCGCGGCCGCGCGAGGCCCGCCGCCGGGCGGTGGAGATGCTGGACCTGATCGGGATGGCCGACCGGGCCGACCACCGCCCCGAGGAGCTCTCCGGCGGCCAGCAGCAGCGCGCCGCCGTCGCCCGGGCCCTGGTCCACGAGCCGGCGGTGGTGTGGGCCGACGAGCCGACCGGCAACCTGGACTCCGAGGCCACGGAGGCCGTCATGGCGCTGTTCCGCGAGCTCAACGAGGCGGGCCAGACCATCGTGATGGTGACCCACGACGAGCGGGTGGCGTCGTTCGCGGCGCGGGTCATCCGGATGCGTGACGGCCTGATCGAATGAGCCCGGGGCTGCTCGTCCCGCTCGGTTTGTTCGTGCTCGTGTTCGGGTGGATCGGGATCCTCGCCGTGCGCCGGCCCCTCCTCGCCCGTCTGGCCGTCCGTGAGGCCGTTCGCCGCCGCGGCCAGACCGCCCTGGTGGTGGCCGGACTGATGGTCGGCACCGCCACGATCACCGCAGCGCTGGTCGGCGGCGACAGCGTGGCGGACTCCTCGGTGGAGTCGTTCGCGTATCGCAACCTCGGGCACATCGACCTCACGGTCCGGGCGGCGGACAACGGGTACTTCCCGCGCGCGGTCGCCGACCGGCTGGCCGGGGACGCCACCGTCATCGCGGTGACCGACGGGATCGCCGGCGGGGTCGAGGTGTTCGGGTCCGACCTGGACCGCCGCCAGGGGACGTCCGGCGTCGTGCTCGTGGGGTTCGATCCCCGGCGACAGGCGCCATTCGGCGCGTACGGGCTGGTCGGAGGCGGGTCGACCGACGGGACCGACCTCGGTCCCGGCGAGGTCCTGATCAGCCGGCTGCTGGCCGACAAGCTCGCCGCCCGGGTCGGCGACCGGCTGCGGTTCTCGCTGGAGTCCGCGGGAGCCGGTTCGCCGGGCGGCCCCGTGCTCCCGCCGCCGGAGCTCACGGTGGCCGGAATCGCGCTGGCCGAGCCGCCGGGGTCCTACACGCTGGGGGCGGTGGTGTTCGCCCCGCTGGACACCGCGGAGGCCGTGATCGGCAGCCGGGCGCTGAACGTGGTCCGCATCTCGGTCCCCGGCGGCATCCGGGACACCGAAGACGCCTCCCGCCGGGCCGGCCCGCCCATCGGGCGCTCGGTCCGGGCCCTGCCGAACGGCGACGACTTCCTCGTCTCGCAGGCGAAGCTGAAGGAGGTCGACAACGCCGAGACCGCCAGCGAGTTCATACGGGCGATGCTCCTCGGGATGAGCGCCCTGGTCGTCGCGGCGGGCTCCGCGCTCATCGTCAACCTGATCGGCATGCTCGCCGAAGAGCGCCGATCCCGGCTGGGCGTGCTCCGAGCCCTCGGGCTCAAGCGCAAGCGTCTCGTGGGCCTGGCCGTCATCGAGGGTGCGATCTACTCGCTCGCGGCCGGCGTCGTGGGCGTGCTGGTCGGGCTTCCCGCCGGGCGGCTGATCGCCGAGCGGTTCGGCACCGCGTTCGCGCAGTTCGCCGGCGATGACTTCGACTTCGACTTCCACTTCGTGCTTCGGCCGCGGACGCTGGTCACCGGGTTCGCCGTGGGCACGCTCCTCACGCTCCTGGTGGTGTGGCTGACCGCCCGACGCACGGCCAACCTCACGATAACGTCGGCGATCCGCAACCTCCCCGAGCCCCACGCGGAGCCGGCGAGCCGGGGCTGGTCCGTGCGGATCCGGCTCGCGGCGCTCGTCGTGTTGGGAGTCGGGGGCGTTCTGTCCACGCAGGCGCCCGCACGGATGGCCGGGGGGCTCGGGCTCATCCTGGCCGCGTCGATGGTCGCCCGCGGCCGGCTGGGGCCCCGCCTGCACGCGACGGTGACGGGGCTGGCGCTTGCGGGGTGGTCCTTCTCGCAGGTATCGGCCATCCCGCCCGACGAGGAGGCCGCGCAGTTCTTCGGCGTCTTCGTCCTGGCGATGCTCGCCTCGGTGTTCGGGCTCACGATCCTGGCCTCCGCCCATCTGCGGGTGGCCGAGCGGCTCGCCGGGCTGCTGGGACGGGCCCGCCGGGCGACCCTTCGCCCGCCCCTCGCCTACCTCGCCCGGCGGCCCATGCGCACCGGGCTGACCACCGGGGTGTTCGCGGTGATCCTGGCGATGCTGTCGTTGTTCGCCGTCTTCTTCGTCGTGTTCCAGCCTCCGTACGAGCGGTTCTCGAACGGCTACGAGGTTCGCGTCCTGTCCACGGGCGCCTCGAACATCGAGCTGCCCGCCGGGCTGCGCGCGGATGTCCGGGAGTCGGTGCGGCTCCGCACGCTCGGCTACGTCGGGCCGTTCGAGGGCGAGGCCGGGTTCGGCGACTCCGAGCGAACCCTCGTGCCGTTGTTCGTGGTCGACCAGACCGTCGCGAGCGAACCTCCCGTCCGGCTGGATCTCCGAGCGGACGCCCACGCGACCGACGCCCGGGCGTGGGCGGCCGTGGTCGCCGAGCCGGGCAGCGTCATCACCCCGTTCGGCAACCCGGGGCACACGATCACCCTGCGCGGCGACTCCGGGCCGGTCGAGCTACGGGTCGTGGCCACTCCGGCCTTCGGGCTCCTCGACGGCATGTATCTCTCGGCCGAAACGGCGAAGCCGTTCGCCTCGGCGCCGGTGGGCGCCTCCATGCTGATCGATGCCCGGCCGGGCGTCGATGCGATCCGGTTGGCCCGGGCGATCGAGGCCGGCCTCTTCGAACAGGGGGTC
>JBBDTT010000099.1:0-7400 GCA_040904285.1 Actinomycetota bacterium | reverse complement strand
TGTCTCCGTAGTCGTTGGCCGCGTTGAAGGGGTCGCCCGGGTCGACCGGTCCCGCCTCCGTGGCCGTCACCCTGAACGCCCACAGCTGCCCGTTGTCGCTCCAGATGCCCGCTTCGCTTCCCCGATACATGTACAGCTGTGAGGCCGGCGCGGAGAACGTGTCGTCGCCCGACAGCGCCACGATCTCGTCCCACGGCCCGGGGACCACGACCGTGTTCTCGTGGTTGTGCCGGCCCATGATCTCCACCTCGTCGTACTCGCCGGTCTCGACGTTCAGCGCGACGGCGTAGCCCGCCTGCCGATTCGGGGTGACCGCGGGGTCGGGCCCGTACGGAGCTCCGGGCGGAACGGGGACGATCGCGTTGTCCTCCTCGTTGGCGAAGAAGGTGTAGTCCTCGAAGCCCTGCTCGGGCCCCGCCATGAACGCGGAGCAGAACCGGAGGAACCCGGCGGTGGGCGGAAGCGCCACCTGCGCGTCGAGCACCCCGGCGGTCGTCGTGTCCAGAACGAGTCCCGAGATAGAGGCGTCCTCGAAGTCGGCCTGGTTCGCGAACGGCACGTGGGACTGTTCGTGGCTAACCAGGACGCGGACCGCCCCCTCGGAGTTGGCCGGCGCCAGGCCGATCCCGTCGGGGATCCCCTCGAACATGAAGCCGTTGAGCTGGTCACCGCTGTTGATGATGGGTCGCTGCAGCGTCCCCGCTGGTGCGGTGGGCGCGATGACCAGGAAGGAGCGCTGCGACGTGCGGTAGCCGTCTTCGGCCGCGGTGGGCACGGCCGGTGCGAGAAGCGTGAGCGCCAGCGCGCTGAGCAGCGCGCCGCCAAGGCGCCGGCGGATCGGAACAGACGTCATCGTCCCTCCCTCGATCGTGGGCGCACGGCCATCAGATCGAATCGGAGTGAATCCTGTCAACCCGCCGCCGCGGGCCGGGTGGTGAAACCGACCTCCCAGTCGCTGTCCTGCTCGTCGTCGATGGCCAGGCGCCACACGTAGCGACCTCCGGGCGGGATCGGGATGGGCCCCGAATTGATCGCCAGGGACAGGTCGATGGGCGTCCCGGGCGGGATGCCGGGAGGCCGGCCCACCTCGAACTCCCCCGAGATCTCCACCGCTCGCCCTCCCTGGCCGGTCTCGACGCTCACCGGCCGCCCGTCCGCGTCGAGCAGGCGCAGGATCCAGCTGTGACGTTCGTTGGTGCGGTCCCAGGGGACCTCGACCTTCATCGCGATCGCGAACGGCACCGGGTCGGGACCGGTGACCGACCAGCCGCCTCCCAGGATGTACAGCTTGTTGTCCACGGCGTGCGCCGCGTCGGCCAGCAGCAGCGTGACCTTCATCCCCGGCGTGCGGGATGCGAAGCGGTCACAGCCTCCAGCAGCCGCTCGGACGCGGCGGCGATCTCCTCGACGGCCGACTCGAACGCCTCCGCGTTGGCTCGCGAGGGCTGACGGTAGCCGCTGACCTTGCGAACGTACTGGAGAGCGGCCGCGCGAACCTCGTCCGCGTTCGCCGGCTGATCGGCGTCGCGAAGCGTCTTGATGCTTCGGCACATACCGCCACCCTAGCGACTCCCCCGGCCAGACGACCACGCCGCGGCCCCGAACGACTGGCCATGTCGCCGTCATCGTTCAGACTGGACCCGTGCGGAGGGGAAGGCCGCTCGAGACCGTCGTTCGTCCGGCGCTGCCCGTCGACCTCCGCCTGACGCTTCGCGTCCACCGGCGGGGCCGCGGGGACCCCAGCTGGTCGATCGATCGCTCGGGCGCGTGGTGGCACGCACTGCGAACCCCCGCGGGGCTCGCCCGCGTCCGGTACGGACCGCCCCTGGGCGGAGAGGTCCCCGTCGCGGCGTGGGGTCCGGGCGCCGATGCGGCCCTGTCCAACGCATCGGCCGTCCTCGGCGGGGGCGACGACCTCGCCGGCTTCGCGCCGGGTCCCGGGCTGGTCCGCGAGCTCCACCGGACGTTCCCCGGCCTCAGGATCGGACGCACCGGGGCGGTCTTCGCCGCGCTCCTGCCGACCGTCATCGAGCAGAAGGTCCCGAGCGACGACGCCCGCCGGTCCTACCGCCGATTGATCCTCGCCCTCGGCGAGCCCGTGCCGGGCCCCGTTCCGCTGGTGGCCCAGCCGGCGCCCGCGGTACTCGCCCGGACGCCGTCGTGGGCCTATCACCCCTTCGGCCTGGACATGCGGCGAGCCGGGGTGATCCGCTACGCCGCCTCGCGAGCCGACCGCCTGGAGGAGGCCGCCGGCATGCCGCTCGACGCCGCCTCCCGCCGCCTCCGTGCGCTCCCCGGGATCGGCGCCTGGTCGGCCGCGGAGGTCGCGATGTGCGCTCTGGGGGACCCGGACGCCGTGTCGGTGGGCGACTTCCATCTTCCCCACACGGTGTCGTGGGCCCTGGCCGGCGAGGCGAGGGGGAACGACGAGCGGATGCTCGAGCTCCTGGCGCCCTACGCGGGCCACCGGGGGCGGGTGATCCGGCTGATCGAGGCGGCGGGGATCGCGGCCCCTAGATTCGGTCCACGCATGGCGGTCCCCGACCTCACCCGCATCTAGCGGGCCGAAGCGACGGGCCCTCGTGCGCCGTACTCCCTGAGGTTACTGCGGGAGGATCCACACCCCCCGGCCGTGGGTGGCCGCGAAGATCGTGTTCGTCCCCGGCTGCACGCCGATGTCCAGGACGCTCGTGGCCGGGAGACCCGTCCCGAGCACCTTCCACTGGCTCGGCGCCGTGCGCTTGAACACGCCGACGTCGGTGCCGACGACCAGCTGGCCCCCGTGGATCAGCAGGTCGTTCGCGGGGATGTCGGGCAGGTCGCCGGAGATGTCCGTGAACCGCTCACCCGCGTCGAAGGACTCGAAGACGTGGCCGATCCCGGCGTCCGGGATCCACCGCCGGGCGAACGCCGACAGCGTGATGTACACGTGAGCCGGGTTGGCCGGGTCCTGGACCACCGAGGTGATGTAGCGGTTGGGCACGCCCTTCACCGCCACCTGGTGCCACGAGCCCCCGACGTTCGTGGCCAGGCCCCGCTGGAACGGGGTGCCCGGCGTGAACTGGCTCGGGTTGCACGGTCCACACCACGCCGCGTACATGTCGTCACCGTCCACCGAGACCGCGGTGGCCTGGTGGCCGTTGCCGACGTTGTACAGGTTCACCCAGTCACACGAACTCCCCCCACAGACCGTCTGCACGCCCTTCGTGGTCTCCCAGACGATCTGGCCGGCCGCGATCACGTGCTCGGGGTCACGGGGGTCCATCTCGAACGGCGCGATGAACCGAGGGAAGGGGTCGGGCGGTGCGTTCACGGTCCACGTCCGTCCCCCGTCGCTCGACACCTGCGTGGTCAGGAACACGTACTCGCTCCACATGTCGGAGGAGTCGTTGGGCTCGAGGGCGACGTCGCCGCCGTCACCGCCGGTCACGAGCGGCCACCTGCGGCTGCCCTCGTACTTTCCGGTGCCGTTGTCCTGCATCCCGCACAGCGCGGTGCCGTCCGCGGCCATGTCGCCGTAGTAGCACTGAGCCGAGCTGATCGAGTCGTTCAGGTTGTTCCAGCTGTCGTTGTCGAACGGCGCGCCGCCCTGGGACACCATGCCCCCGTCGTTGCCCGCGAACAGGACGCCGTTCGGCGCGAACCCCGCGTCGTGTTGGTCGGGGTGCGTCGTCTTGGGATCGTTCGCGGTTCCCGGCCCGGAGTTGCACCACGGCGACTCCGGCCACGGCGGGTCGAAGTAGCAGTAGTTCCAGTACCGCCCGATCGTGTCCCAGGTCTGCCCGCCGTCCTGCGACTGGTAGATCTCCTCCAGCCCCAGGATCAGATGGCTCGGGTTGCCCGGGTTGACGATGAGGTACTGGTTGTACCAGGCCTGGACCCCGGGAGCGAAGCCCGGGCCGATCTTGCGCGGGTCCATGGCCGAGCCGGGATCGGACGCCAGCTCCTGCGCGTCGACGACCTTCGTCCACGGCCCGTCGATCCCGCCGGTCGACTTCAGGACGCCGTGCAGGACGGTCCCGTTCCAGCCGATGCCGGTGTTGAAGAACTTCGCGTCCTGGATCAGCGCATAGATCACCTTGGGGTTCGTCGGGCTGACCGCGAGCGTGGTCCGCCCGATGTTCTCGTTCGACGCGTAGCCCACCGGCTTGAACCGGGTCCAGGAGGCGCCGCCGTCGACGGATTCGTAGATCCCGTTCGTCGGGGCGCCGCCCCGCCAACCCACCGCCGCCAGGACCCGCGAGGCGCCCGCGTCCTCATAGACGATGTCGCTGATGAAGCTCTGGAACAGCTCGGGGTCACCGGGCTGCAGGATGACCGCGAAGCTGGAGCCGCCGTCCGTCGACCGATACAGGCCCTTGTTCGTGGCCACGAGAACCGTCTGCCCGCCATCGTGGGTCAGGATCTTGAACACGGTCTTGCGATCGAACGTGGTGCCGCCGACCTTGGCCCACGACGTGCCCCCGTTGGTCGTCTTGAAGACGCCCAGTCCGTAGTACGCGTCCTGGTTGGTGCTCGCCTCGCCGGTGCCCACGTAGAGGGTCCCGGGCTTCGACGTGGCGAGGGCGATCGCGCCGATCGCCTGGGTCGGGAGGCCGTCCGAGGTCGTCTTCCAGACCAGGCCGCCGTTCTCGGTCTTCCACACTCCGCCGTCCGCCGTGCCGGCGTAGACGATCTTCGAGTTGGTCGGGTGCACCGCGACCGCGGTCACACGCCCCGAGTCGATGCCCCACCCGGCGCCGAAGTTGTTCACGACGGGGTCCTGATAGGTCGGGTCCTCGGAGTTGATCGGCTGGGGCCCGAGGTTCCTCCAGGAGCCGGCGGGGAGGACGCCGCGCAGCTTGGCCTCGTTGACGGCCGAGCCGTAGGCGCCGGCGGGGACCCGCTTGCCCGGGGCCGAGCGCGGCGCGTAGAAGAACTCCTCGTAGCCCTTGAGGTGTTCCATGATGCTCTCGGGGTGGCCACGGGTCAGCCCGTAGATCCGCTCGCAGGCGGCCGGGTTGTACGTGGCCTTGCACTCGAGCACGAGCGCCTCGTTGCTCAGGTCGCGGATGTTGGCGTCCGCCTGACCTGGGGCGACGATCGGGGTGCTGAACAACGGGGTACCCGTGCCGGTGAACGACGCGGCTGCCAGGAGCAGCAGCGTGACGCCCAGCGCGGGAACGAGGCCGGATCGGCGGTTCCTCATGCGCGACACCCTCCTTGGTGACGGCTCATGTGGGCGCTGGGCGGCACCCTACGGATGCCGATTCCGGGCGTCAAGGGTCCGCTGGGTCCGCTCGGTCCGTTTCGCGCCTTGCCCTGGTTCCCCCACATCGGTCAAGATTGCGCCAACTGAAAACGGAAGGCTTCGAGCTCGGCCGATCGTCCTTCCCCCCGGACTCGGAAACCCCGAAGATCGAGAGCCTCCCTGACCCCGTGGAGGGAGTCTCAACATGGCCACGCTGATCGGCTTCGGGGCATCGCCCGTCGAGGAGCCCGGCGCCCCGCCCCCGAGACGCGCGCCCCGCCCCGTTGCACTCGGAGTCGCCCTGCTCCTCGCGATCGTCCCGTTCGGCGGAGGGGCGATGCCCCAGGCCGATCTGGCCACGCAGACGGAGACCCAGCAGGAGGAGGCCCCCGAGCCGCTCCGGCCGCTCGGCGCCGCCGAGATCGCTCGCAGGGTGCGGCCGGCCCTGTACACGATCGACACCCGCCCCCGGGACCAGTCCGCCTTCGCGTTCGCTCAGGACGGCAACTCCACGTTGCTCGTCACCACGTATCAGAACGTCCTGGCGACGGCCCGGCTCGACTTCGATCCGCGCTTCGACCTGCCTTCCGATTCGGTCCACCTCGACTTCGGCGGTGTCGACATCGATGGCACGCGGCACCAGCTCGTGTCGGTGAGCCACGGATCGGTGACCCTGCGCGCGCAGGTGATCGCGGCCGAGCTCCAGCGGGACGTGGCCGTGCTGCGCGTTCCCGGCCGCCGCGCGATCCTCCCCGCTCGCTGTCCCGACCACGCGGTGAGCATCGGCGAGCGCACGCACATGTTCACCGCCGGGCCGGCCGCCGGAGCCACGCGGTCGCGGGACGACCAGGGCGTGGTGAACGTGTTCCTGCCGCCCGACCAGATCCAGACCCAGAACGACCTTCTGCCCGCGGGTGAGGGCGGGCCCCTCGTGAACCGGTTCGGGCGGGCCATCGGCATCGCCAGCCGCCAGATCGAGCCGACCGACGTGGTCGCCGCGCGCGACGCGTTCGCCTTCTCCACCGACATCCAGGTGGCCTTCGAGCTCGCCGGCCTGGCCAACGAGTGTCCGGAGGGCCTCGAGATCGCGGAGCCGGACCCGGACGAGGCGGAGCCGGAGGGCACCCTGACCCGCGCCCAGCTCGCCGAGGCGGCCCTCCCGGCCGTCGTGAGCATCGAGTCCCTCGTCGACAACGAGCCGGCGACCGGATCCGGTTTCGCCGTCTACTCCGACGGGGTCTCCACGTGGATCGCCACCAACTATCACGTGCTCGGTGACGGCCGCTTCCTGACCAGGCCGTCCGTCATCGTCCGCAAGGGCGAGACCACGTACCTGGCGGACATCGTCGCCACGAACCAGCGCTTCGACATGGCGCTGGTGCGGGTGGACGTCGCGCTGCCCACCCTGGCCGTGGCCTGCGAACGCCCGGCGAGGGACGAGCGCGTTGCGGCCATCGGGTCGCCGGGCGACTACATGTCGTTCGACACGATGGTCGAGAACGCGGAAGGCATCCTCGACATCATCCTCGAGGACTACCTGCCGATGATCCTCGCCCGAGACGATGAGGGGGTCCCGGCGGGGTTCGTTCCGTGGTTCCGGTACTTCGTGACCTTCAGCTTCAACCAGATCGGGATGGAGTCGCACCCGTACGGCATCCTGCACTGGCAGGCCACCACCTACGCCGAGGACACGATGACGTTCGGGCGGGTCATCTACGCCCGGTTCCGCGACGTCAAGCACACCGCCGCGATCCATCACGGCAACTCGGGAGGCCCTCTGCTGAACATGCACGGGCAGGTCGTCGGGATCAACTACCGCGGCGACCGGCAGGGAGGCCGATTCGCGCTCAATGCGCAGCGGCTGTTCGAACGGCTGGCCGCGCAGGCGGGCATCCCCGACCCATGTGGAGCCGTGCCGGTCGACGATGAGGACGAGGGCGGACCGTCGGGCCGGCCCGCGACCGAGCCGACGGTGACGCCGAGCTTCTCGCCCCCGCCGGTCGGCGAGCCGTCGCCCTCGCCGGAGCCGACCACGGAGTCCTAGCGGACCGAGTGGGCCTAGCCTCGACGGCGTGGAACAACGCTCGGAGCTTCGCAACGTCGCCATCGTGGCGCACGTCGACCACGGCAAGACCACGCTGGTCGACGCCATGCTGTGGCAGTCCGGCGC
>JBBDTT010000098.1:0-7419 GCA_040904285.1 Actinomycetota bacterium | reverse complement strand
CAGCACCCCCGCGCCCGCCGCCTGGAGGGCCCCGGCGACGGCGGCCATCGCCTCGCGCCACGCGCCCGGGTCGGACACCACACCGCCCTTGCCGACCGCCTCACGACCGGCCTCGAACTGGGGCTTGACCAGTACCACCAGGTCGGCCCCCGGGGCCGCGCAGGCCACGAGCGCCGGGACCACCGAGGCCAGGGCGATGAAGGACAGGTCGGCCGTGACGACGTCGGCCGCGAACGGGAGGTCGTCCGGGCGGAGGTCGCGTGCATTCGTGCGTTCCAGCACCGTCACCCGCGGATCCTCCCGGAGCCGCCAGGCGAGCTGGCCGTAACCCACGTCCACCGCGAGGACCTCCGCCGCCCCGCGCCCGAGCAGGCAGTCGGTGAACCCACCGGTCGAGGCGCCCGCGTCCAGGCAGCGCCGCCCCGCGACCTCGACCGCGAACCGCTCGAGGGCGGCGTCCAGCTTCTCGCCGCCTCGGGACGCGAACCGGCGGGCCGGGCCGCGGATCACCAGGGGGTCCTCCGGCGAGACGAGGGTCGCGGCCTTCACCGCCGGGGAGCCCGAGACCGTCACCCGGCCCTCACGGATCGCCGCGGCGGCCTCCGCCCGGCTCGTCGCCAGGCCTCGCCGGAGGAGCTCGGCGTCCAGGCGGCGCCTCACGACCCCTTGGCCGGCGCGCGCTTCGTCCCGCTGCCGCGGGCCTGCGACGGCTTGCGGACGGCGCGCTTGGCGGGGGCCGCGCGCCTGGCGGGGGCGGTCGCGCCCTCGAGCATCCACAGACGCTGACGGACCTCGTCCAGGTCCTCCTTGGTCGCCAGGCCGAGCACGCCGACCTGCTTGCGGACCTCGGTGCGGACGAGATCGGCCACCCGCTCCACGCTCGAGCGGGACCACTCCATCAGATCGTTGGCGAGCCTGGTCACCTGTTCGCGCCCGGTCTGCCCCTGCTCCAGGAGCTCGGAGGCGAGCTCCATGGCGCGGTCCTTCGGCAGCGCGCCCAGCGCCGCGTCGACGTACTGGCGCACGACATCGAGCATGCGGTCTCCCTTCGACGGCCACCCGAAGGATAGACCCGGGGTCGGGCCCGGGGGGTCAACGGCGGGGGCGTGGGTATACTGCCGCGCGCGTCGAGCCCTTCCTCCGAGGCATCCTCCAGGCAAGGACGGACGGTTGGCCACGAAGAAGCAGGTCGAGGAGAAGCTCACCGAGCTGATCGAGCGCCTCGATCACGCCGAGGACGGGGTCCAGGACACGCTCGCCGACGCGCTTCCCGAGACCCGGGTCGTCGAGCTCTACGTGGCCGACATCGGCGAACGCTTCTGGACCGAGATGGCCGTGGGACGCCTCGGACCGATCCACGACGGCCCTCCCGAGCGGGCCGACATCCGGATCCGCCTGGACAGCGACGACCTGGTGGACCTGGTCGACGGCCGCGCGAGCCTGTTCTCCAAGTACCTGGCCGGCCACGTCCGGATCGACGCGAGCGTCGGCGACCTCATGCGTCTGCGGCGGCTGGCAGGATGACGCCGTGAAGCGCGGACACCGCTTCCTCGCGGGAACCGTGGGCGCCGTGGGGCTGGTCGCCGCCGCCGGGCGCGCCCTCACCCGGCCCTCGACCCGAGCCGAGGACGACGACGGGCTCGGCTCGCTCCGAGGCGAGGTGGTGACGCTTCGGGGCCCGCGCGCCTCGCAGATCTATGCGGAGCGATTCCCCGGAACGTTGGGCACGATCGTCCTCACCCACGGGTGGTGCCTGAACGAGGCCGTGTGGCACTACCAGAAGGCCGCGCTGTGCGAGGCGGGGTTCACCGTCGTCGCCTGGGACCTCCCCGGCCACGGCGCGTCCACCCCCGTCGCGCGTGGTCACCTCACCCTCGAGCTGGCGGTCGACTCCCTCTCCCGCGTGATCGACCGCTTCACCGATCCCCTCGGGACCGTCCTGGTCGGCCACAGCCTGGGCGGCGTGCTCACGCTCGCCTACCTGGCCGGCCGCAAGGACGGCCGCCGCCGTGGCGTGAAGGGGGCGGTCTTCGTCTCGACCCCTCTGATGCACTTCGCCCGATCAATCGCCGGGCGGTGGCCCGGGGCGAGCCTCGAGGCCCGCGCGCTGGGATCGGTGATGGAGTTCGTGGTCAGCAACCCGGCGCTCGACCGGCTCTTCGCGGGAGGGGTGGGCGAGGCCCGTTCGGCGCCCATGTCCTACCGGATCGTGCGGGTGGGCTTCGGCCGGGAGCCGTCCCCCGCCCACGTTCGGTTCGTCCGCGACATCATCGCCACGGTCACCCCCCAGACGCGGGTGGACACGTTCCGCGCCATGACCGGCTACGACCTGTCGGGCGCGCTGGAGTCGGTGAGGACCCCCTCGCTCGTCATCGTCGGCGGCCGGGACCGGCTCGTGAACCCCGCCGAGTCGAAGCTGATCGGCGAGCGGCTCCCCAGGGCCCGCACGGTGGTCTTTCCCGAGGCCGGTCACGCCGCGTTCCTCGAGCGCAGCGAGGAGTTCAACGCCGAGGTGATCGCCTTCGCCCAGGAACGGCTGCGCCCCCGCAGGTCATCCTCGGCCCGGACGCCGGCCTAGCGGCGTGCTCCCCCTCAAGGACCGCAACCCGACCTCGCGGTTCGCCGTCCTGACCGCCGTCATCATCGCGGCCAACGTCGGGGTCTTCTTCTTCTGGCAGAACCCCTTCCCCTCGGGCGAGCAGGCCCAGGAGGACCAGGCGGTCTTCTTCTACTGCCAGGCCCTCGTGCCGTGGGAGGTCACGCACGGCAAGCCCCTCGCCGACGGCGGCACCGAGGCGGTCGAGGCCATCCAGCGCTCGCTCGACCCGGACAACACGAACCCGGGGGTGGGACGGGAGGTCGTGGACCTGACCTCCGAGGCGTGCCCGAACAAGTCCGTGTGGGTGTCGTTGTTCACCGCGATGTTCCTGCACGGAGGACTGCTCCACATCGGCGGGAACATGCTGTTCCTGTGGGTGTTCGGCAACAACGTGGAGGACAAGGTGGGCCTCGTGCGCTACGCCCTGTTCTACCTGGTGTGCGGCTTCGCGGCCTCCGGCGCCCACATCCTGTCCGACGCGAACTCCGCCATCCCGGTGGTCGGGGCCTCGGGGGCGATCGCCGGGGTCCTCGGGGCGTACCTGGTGATGTTCCCGAGACGCCGCGTGCTGACGCTGCTCCTCTTCTACTTCATCACCACGGTCGAGCTTCCGGCATTCGTGCTCCTCGGGTTCTGGTTCGTCCTGCAGTTCCTGCCGATCCTGCAGGAGCTCGGCGGGGCCGGGTCCGGGGTCACCGACGTGGCGGTGTGGGCGCACATCGGCGGGTTCGCGGCCGGCGCGCTGATCGCGTTCCTGATGTTCCCGCGCGAGAAGGGCGACCCCCACGCGTACGAGCGCCGCCCGATCCTGTAGCGGCTTAGCTCGCGAGCCGCATGGCGACGGCGGTCTCGGCGCAGTTGGCGCCGGCCGACGGGCTCGCCTCCAGCTCGGCCGGGAGCGCCCCCCGGCCGACGCGCTGAAAGCCCAGCGAGGTGAAGAACCGCTCGGCCGTCTCGGTGAGCAGCCAGAGGCGGGTGCCTCCCGCGTCGCGAGCGCGGGCCGCCAGCGCCGCGACCAGGTGGGTGCCCACCGCCGCGCCGCGGCGTTCGGGCGCCACCGCGAGCGAGCGCAGGAGCCCGTCCTGGCCGGAGACTTCGAGAGCGCCCGCGCCGACCACTCCGGCGTCCGTACGTGCGACGAGAAGGTCGTCCACGCGCGCTTCGATGTCGCCCGCGTAGAGCCCGGCCTCGTCCAGGAGTCCGCGCACGGCGCCCAGGTCGCCCGGCCCGGCGGGCTCGATCCGCGCGGGGTTCGTGACGACGTCCCCGACGGTCCGGCCGAGGTAGGCCGGGAGCCACGGCCCGCGGACGACGTCGGACGGGCGCGCGACGCCGGTCAGGACGAGCGCCGCGTCCCAGCCGAGCGCGGAGGCGCCGGCCACGTCGGTCTCCAGCCGATCACCCACCACCAGGTACGGCCCCTCGACCCCCGAGACCCGGGCGGCCCCCCGGAACAAGGCGGGGCCGGGCTTGCCGGCCACCTCGGCCCGGGCACGCGACGAAAGGGTGACCACAGCGAGCAGCGCGCCGGCCCCGGGCCAGTCTCCGTCGGCGGCCGGATAGGAGACGTCCGTGTTCGTCGCGATCAGACGTGCTCCCCGCTGCACCAGCAGCGACGCCCGCTTGAGACGGTCGTAGTCCGCCGCCCGGTCCCAGCCGACCACCACCGCGTCGGCCGCCTCGGGCTCGCCCTCCAGGACCTCGACCCCGGCGTCCCGCAGCGCCTCGCGGATCCCGTCCTCGCCGATCACGAACGCCGTCGCGGCGGCCGGGTCTCGTTCGGTCGCGCCCAGGAGCCCCCCCAGGGCCGACGCCGATGTCACCACCCGCTCCGCCTCCACGTCGAACCCCAGGCGCCGGAGCTTCTCGGCGACCTGCTCCGGCGTGCGGGCCGAGTTGTTGGTGATGAACACCATCGGCACATCGCGGGAGCCCAGCTCGGCGAGCGCCTCGACGGCGCCCGGCACCGGTTCGTCGCCCCGGAACAGCACACCGTCGAGGTCGAGGAGGACCGCCCGGTACCGCCCGAGGAGCGTGGACACCTAGCCGACCAGGCGCTCGAGCGCCTCGCGATACTCCTCGCGTTCGGGGCGCATCGCCACGGCGAGCTTCAGGTGGGCCACGGCCCGGGTGCGCTGACCCGTGCGTGCGCAGGCCAGGCCCAGGCCGAAGTGCGCGTAGTCGTTGACGGGTTCGATCTGGACGGCCTTGGCGAACTCGCGGCGGGCTCCGGCCATCCGTCCCGACCGGAACAGGGCCCGGGCCAGCGCCTCCCGGATCGACCCCTTCTCGGGCTCGAGAGACTTCGCGCGAGAGAGCAGCGTCACGGCCGCGTGAGGGTTGCCGGACTCGAGCAGACCGGTGCCCCGGGCGTAGAGGTCGTACGCGGATCCACGTTCGTCGGTCGTTCGGGTCATCTGATAGAAGGGGGCCACGTGCCTCGCATCCAACCGTTCACCGGCCTCGTCTATGCCCCCTCAGCCGGCGATCCTACCGCGCTCACCGCGCCCCCCTACGACGCGATCACCGACGAGGAACGCCAGGCCTACCTGGCCGCGAACCCCCACAACGTCGTCCGCCTGATCCTCGGCGACGAGCACCGGGGCGACGACGACCGGGAGAACAAGTACACGCGGGCCGGGGCCCTCCTGCGGACGTGGCGGGAGGCGGGGGTCCTGGTCGAGACGCCCGAGCCCTCGGTGTTCGTCTACGAGATGGCGTTCGAGCGCGACGGCCCCCGGCGGGTCCGGGGCCTGATCGCGGCGATCGAGCTCGAGCCGTTCGGGGAGGGCATCGTGCCCCACGAGCGGACCATGCCCGGGCCGATCGACGACCGCCTCCGCCTGATCCGCCAGGCCCGGGCCAACCTGTCCCCCGTCTACGCCGTGCTCCGCGGCCCCTGCCCGCCCCAACGGGCGGTGATCGAGCGCGCCGGCGCCCGCCGGCCCGACCTGGAGGCCACCGACCCCTCGGGGGTCGTGCACCGCCTGTGGATCGAGCCGGGCATTCCCGAAGAGCTCGTCCAGGCCTATGCCGGCGAGTCGCTCCTGATCGCCGACGGGCACCACCGCTACACGACCGCGCTGGCCTATCGCGAGGAGATGCGCGAGGCCCACGGCCCCGGGCCCTGGGACGCCATGATGCTGCTCGTCGTGGAGGCGGTCGAGGACCCACCCGTGCTCCCGATCCATCGGGTGATCCGCGGGGCCGACGTGCCGGCTCCGGGCTTCGCGGTCGGCTCCCTCGAGGAGGCCCTGCGGATTGTGTCCGACGAGGACTTGCGGTTCGCGGTCGCCACCTCCAACGGCGACGGCGTGTCGTTCCGGGTGGCTCGCCTGGACGGCGGCGATCCCCCGACGGTGGTCGCGATCCACGACCGGATCCTGTCGCGCTACCCCGAGGCCGAGGTCGGGTTCGAGGCCGACGCCGAACGGGCGGTCGCCGCGGCGGCCGGCGGGGCGACGACGTACCTGCTGCCCCCCACCCACGTCGACGCCATCCGGGCGGTCATCGAACGCGGCGACCGCCTTCCCCAGAAGTCGACCTGGTTCTGGCCGAAACCCCGCACGGGGATGGTCATCCGGCCCCTGGACTGAGCACGAGCCGAGCACGGGGAGCAGGGATTCGAGCCGTGGCGACGAAGTCGAAGCAGCAAGTCAGGAACCGATCAACCGTTCGCAACGCCCGTCTATCTGTGAGAATGGAACGAGCATGAGCCGCCGGGTCTTCGCCCGCTCCGCCGTCCTGTTGTTCGCGCTGGGGCTGATCTCCGCCCTGTCGCCGGCTCTGGCCGCCCACGCCGAGTCGGCGAAGGTGGACGTGGAGGGCTCCAACTGGTTCTGGCAGAGCCAGGAGCGGACGAAGCCCTCCGAGATCCTCGGTGACACCGGACTCAGTGATCTCGGAGTCGGCTGTCACCTACTCCCTATGGTGCCGGTGTGCCCCGACCCCGTGGTCGGGCTGCCCAACCCGCATGAGCCGGGAGCCCTGCCGGTCATGGTCCTGAATGGTCAGGTCGAGAAGGTCTCCGCCATCGCGTTCGACATGAGCTTCCTTCCCGAGCAGGGCGCCGTCATCGACAGGTTCGTGTTCACCGTCATCGAGAGCCAGGACGGCCGGGACGTCGCCCAGACCTTCAACACCGAGAGGCGGGAGATCGTGGCCTGCCTGATCACCGACATCCTCATCACCGGCGAGGACGGCGCCGAGGACATGGACGACGTCTCGCCGTTCGACTGCGACCCCGGCGCGAAGGGCGTGCGCAAGGCCGACGCCGACCCCGTGGTGTGGGAGTTCGACGTCACCGACCTCGTGCAGGGCTGGGGCGACGACCCGTTCAGCGCCTACGGGATCATGCTCGTCCCGGTGGCCACGGAGGGCGGACCCACCGAGACCTGGCAGATCGTGCTGAAGGGCCCCCGCCGGGACATGGACGCCACTCCGGACGACGAGGCGGCCCTGAACGCGAACAACATCAAGGCTCAGATCTCCTACACGCCGAAGCCGGAGATCCCCGATCCAGACCTCGGCGGTGACGACGGGGGCGGGTTCGACCCGGATACTAACGGCGGCGACGACGGCGGCGGCGCACCCCCACCCCCGCCCCCACCCCCGCCTCCGCCTCCGCCCGTCGAGGAGCCGGATGACGACGGCACGGCCGCCCCCGCGTCGAACACTTCCGACCAGGGCTCCCTGTGGTACGTGTGGCTGCTGGTGCCCGCCGCCATCTTCGGCATCGCCATGGCCCGCGCCGCGATCATCGAGCCGTCGGCCGGCCGGAGGCCCGACGGCGTCGTGGCGATTATCCGCGCCCAGAACCC
>JBBDTT010000097.1:0-7500 GCA_040904285.1 Actinomycetota bacterium | reverse complement strand
CCGCCGACGAGCAGGCCAAGGCGGTCGGCGTGGTGCGCGCCCTGTTCGCCCACTTCGTCGACCACCCGGACGAGATCCCGCCCGAGTACCATCTGGCTCCGGGCGACGGGCCGACCCGCGTGGCGGACTACATCGCGGGCATGACGGATCGCTACGCGCTGCGAACGTACGAGCGGATCTTCCTTCCCCAGGGGTGGTTGCTCTAGGGAATGCCGGGCCGGATCCGAACCGACGACATCGACATGGTCCGCTCGCGCGCGGACATCGTCCAGGTGATCGGCCAGTACCTGCAGCTGCGAAAGGCCGGGCGCGACTCGTTCGTCGGCCTGTGCCCGTTCCACCAGGAGAAGACGCCGAGCTTCAACGTCAGCCAGACCAAGCAGGTCTACCACTGCCACGGCTGCGACGCGTCGGGCAACGTCTTCCGGTTCATGCAGAACGTCGAGAACCTCTCGTTCCCCGAGGCCGTCGAGCGCCTCGCCCGCCAGGTCGGCGTCACCCTGCGCTACGAGGGCCTCACCGCCGACGACCGCCGCGCCTACTCCCGCAAGCAGGGCCTTCATAGAGCCAACGCCGAGGCGGCCGAGCTGTACCACCGCCACCTGATGGACGCGCCCCAGGCCGCCGAGGCCCGCAAGTACCTGGTCAGCCGGGGCATCACCGAGGAGACCTCCGTGCTGTTCCAGATCGGGCTGTCGCCCTCGACCGGCGACTTCCTCCTCCGGCGGCTGACCGGCCAGGGCAAGGTCTCGCCGGAGCTGCTCATCGAGGCGGGCCTGGCGAGCCAGGGGAGCGACGGCCGGGTGTTCGACCGGTTCCGGGGCCGGGTGATGTTCCCGACCCACGACCTGACCGGCCAGGCCGTCGGGTTCGGGGGCCGGATCCTGGGCGAGGGCAACCCGAAGTACCTCAACACCGCCGAGACGCCGATCTTTCACAAGGGCGAGCTCATGTACAACCTCCACCGTGCGAAGGGGCCGATCACCTCGAGCGGCCGGGCCATCGTCGTCGAGGGCTACACCGACGTGATCATGCTCGAGCAGGCCGGGGTCCTCGGGGCGATCGCCACCAACGGGACCGCCCTCGGCGAGGGCCACTTCCGGCTGCTGTCGCGGTTCGCGCAGAAGGCGGTGCTCGCGTTCGACTCCGACGCGGCCGGGGCCCGCGCGGCCGAGAAGGCGTACGCGTTCCACGAGCAGTTCTCGGTCGAGCCCGTGGTCCTGGTTCTTCCCGAGGGGCTCGACCCCGCCGACCTCGTCCAGGACCAGGGGGCCGAGGCGTTCGAGGCCCTCGTCGCCAAGGCCGTCCCCCTCATCGAGTTCATGATCGATCGTTCGCTGGCCGCCCAGCCGCTCGATTCGATCGAGGATCGCGCCCGCGCCGTGAAGGCCGCGCTGCCCATCGTCACGGGTCTGGCCGATCCGGTTCGCCGCGACCAGTACGCGGGGCTGCTCGCCGACCGGGCCGGCGTGAAGATCGAGACCGTCCTCCAGCAGATCCAGGGGCCGGGTCCCGGCGCCGCTCGGGGCGCACGCGAGCCCGCCGCGCGGATCTCGCCGCAGCACAAGGTCGAGCGCGAGGCCGTGAAGCTGCTGCTGCAGGCCGAGCCGGGGAGCCGGACGGCGGACGCGGTCACGAAGCTCACCCCCGAGCACTTCCAGATCGCGGCGCACCGGCACGCGTTCGAGACCGTGGTCGCGCAGGGCCCCGAGGTCGCGAGCTACGTCGCCGAGATCGACGACGAGAAGCTGGCCCGCCTGCTGACCGAGCTTTCGGTCGAGGCGCCCGAGGGCGAGGACACCGCCGAGTACGCCGACGGCGTCCGCCTGCGCCTGGAGGAGTTCATCCTCAACCGGCGTATCACGGAGCTCCGCAAGCAGCTGGAGCCGCTGAACCCGACGGTCGACCCCGACGCGTATGACGTCCTCTTCGAGCAGCTGATGCAGCTCGAGGGAGAGCGGCGGCGGCTGCGCATGGCGGCCGGCGAGGCGCCCGCCGGAGCGGCCTGACCGAGCACGGATCCACGCTCGAAAACGGGCCTCGCCGAACGGGTCGATGCGCGAACTTGCCTGCTACTCTCGGGGCACCGAAACGCCCTCCACCACCCCCCCACCTGAAGGGACCCGAGTGACCGACGGGACGCAGTTGAGCCTGGAAGAGGCCAAGGAGGCGATCGCCGCCCGAGGCCGCGAGCGGGGGTTCGTCACCAGCGAGGACGTCCTCGAAGGCATCCCCGTCGAGGACTTCACCCCCGAGCAGGTCGAGGAGTTCCTGACCGCGGTCGAGGAGCACCTCCGTCAGGAGGGCATCGAGGTCATCGAGGTCCCCGGCGAGGACCTGGACGACGGCCAGCCGGCCCAGCGCGAGGAGGACCTCGCCCTCAAGGCCCCCACCAACGACCCGGTCCGGATGTACCTCAAGGAGATCGGTAAGGTCCCCCTGCTCACCGCGGCGCAGGAGGTCGACCTCGCGATGCGCATCGAGAGCGGCGAGCTCTCGACCGAGCTCGTCGTCGCCATCGACATCAACAACAAGGTCGACCAGAAAGGGTTCTCGAAGGTCGTCGACTTCACGTGCAAGATCCGCGAGCACCAGCAGGACAGGTTCGGCAAGGTCGAGGGCATCGGCCGCGAGAAGCTCGCCCGCTCTTGGAAGCCGAAGAGCCGCGAGGACCTGATGCTGTTCCTGACCCGGGTCCAGGACGACGGCCACCTGGCGAAGCGCAAGCTCATCGAGGCCAACCTCCGCCTGGTCGTGTCCATCGCCAAGCGCTACGTCGGGCGCGGCATGCTGTTCCTCGACCTGATCCAGGAGGGCAACCTCGGCCTGATCCGCGCGGTCGAGAAGTTCGACTACTCGAAGGGCTTCAAGTTCTCGACGTACGCCACGTGGTGGATCCGACAAGCGATCACACGTGCTATAGCCGATCAGGCGCGGACCATCCGGATCCCCGTGCACATGGTCGAGACCATCAACAAGCTCGTCCGCGTTCAGCGCCAGCTGCTGCAGGACCTCGGGCGCGAGCCGACCCCGGACGAGATCGGCCAACAGATGGGCGTCCCCGCCGAGAAGGTCCGCGAGATCCTCAAGGTGTCGCAGGAGCCGGTCTCCCTCGAGACGCCGATCGGCGAGGAGGAGGACTCCCACCTCGGCGACTTCATCGAGGACTCCGAGGCCGTCGTCCCCATCGACGCGGCAAGCTTCATCCTGCTGCAGGAGCAGCTCGAGTCGGTCCTGCACACGCTCTCCGAGCGGGAGAAGAAGGTCATCCAGCTCCGGTTCGGCCTGACCGACGGCCATCCCCGGACGCTCGAAGAGGTGGGCCGCGAGTTCGGGGTCACTCGCGAGCGGATCCGCCAGATCGAGAGCAAGACGCTCTCGAAGCTGCGCCACCCGTCGCGCAGCCAGAAGCTCCGCGACTACCTGGAGTAGGCCGTCGGGCGCTACGATCGCCGCCGAGGAACAGCGCCTCTAGAGCTGGTCCTGGACCTTGTCGTACAGCATTCGCGAGAGTTCCTCGACGATCGTGTCCAGGAACGAGGTGTCCTCCTGCTCGGCGGGCACGGTGACATCCACCCCCACCTCGGCGACCATCCGGCCGATCACGAAGGTGGCCGAGCGGCCGACGAGGGCCTCCTCCTCACCCGATTCGCCCTGGATGTTGATCCGGATCCCACCGCAGTCGCTGGCGTCGCCGAAGTCGAGGCATCCGTTGGCGTCGCTGGCGAACCACCCCTCGAAGAACGCCTGGGCGCCCTCCTCGGTCTCCGTCAGGCTGAGCTCGAGCTCGACGGCGGTGATCTCCCCCTGAGGCGCGTCCCGCTCGAGCTTGCGGACGTGGCCGCCCAGCCGGACCCACACGTCGTTCATGTTGCGAAGGTTGTCGCCGTAGTTCGGGTCGTCGAGGGTCACCGGCTCGTCGTCCCCGCCGGTGTTGGCCTTGACCTCGTTGGGGACGGGCTTGTCGTCGCCGACCACGAACCCGGTCAGGTCCTCGGGCAGCTCGTCGACCGAGAGCAGCATCGTCTCGAGCTGGTCGACGGTGACGTCGTCGGTGCTCTTGCCGGTCTCGGCACCGGGGCTGATCGAGACGGCGGGACCCGCACCGCCACCGTTGCCGCCACCGTTGCCGCAGGCGGCGAGGAGGACGACCGCGAGGACGAGGACCAGCAGCCGTGGGCGAGGAACGGCTTGGCGACGGGACATGGGCGCCTCCCTTGGGTTGCTGAAACCGTATCAGCCGGGGCCGGTCGTGGGAACCCCCGAGGGCCCTCCGGCTACGGCGTCGCGGCGGTGCCGGGCGTCGCCAGCGAGGGCGGGACGTCGACGCCCGTCTCGTCGGGAGCGTCGTCCTTGTGAAGCCGCTCCTTGACCGCACCGGTGGCCTTCTCGACACCCTCCTGGACCGCGTGCAGGCTCTTCTTCGCGCCCTCCGAGGCGAGCTCCTTGCCCTTCTCGGCGGCCATGTGGACCTGCGGGTTCCCCATGACCTTGCCCCACGCGCGGCGGATCTCCTCGTAGCGCTGCCTGCCGGCCTTCGCTCCCAGGACGTAGCCGATCCCGCCCCCGATGATCAGTCCGCGCTTGAATCCCATGACGGCCTCCTCACGTTGGTGTGTCGTTGTGCATTGTCATTGCCGCGAGGGGGTGCGGCCAAACCGGCGGCCGCCGCTCGGCCGGGGGAGTTCCAAGGGTTGAGCACGCCGAGGCGCGCGGTATCCTCTGGTTGCGTTCGATCCGGGGTAGCTCAATCGGTAGAGCAGCGGACTGTTAATCCGTTTGTTGCGAGTTCGAGTCTCGCCCCCGGAGCTCTCGCCGCTCTACACTGCGACCAGCCGGTGGGTTGGAGATGCCCGGATCTCGCTCGTGATGTTGTTTCCCATCACGAGCGCCGGGCTCCTCGAGCCCATCGAGGGAGCCGCGCATGCAGCGGATGTCCAGACGCAGATTCCTGGCTGTGGGTGGCGGCTGGGTAGCGCTCTTCCTCGCCGCCTGCAGGCCGAAGCTGGGTCCAACCACCACGACCCCCCCGGCGACGACGACCGGCCTGGCCGGCGCCGTCGCGTACCGGTTGGACCCCAACTACAGCGCCGATCCCGTGGCGTGTCCCGGCGGCACCTGCATCGCATGTGCGGCCTGCCGCGCGCACGCCGCCAACCGGATCCTGCCCTCGGCGGAGCCGGTCCGGGCCCACCCGGGGTGCAAGTGCCTGGTGGTGCCGGACCCCTCGATCACCCCGGAGACGTACGGCGCCCTCTTCGCCAACTCGAACAACCCGACCGGCGGTCCCGTTGACCGGCGGTGGCCGTGGGTGTCCGCGGTCCTCGGCGGATAGACCCCACTCGTCTGCAGGATGTGCAACCGGCGGCAGCGGCCGCTCAGATGCTGGCGCTGAAGGTGTCGCAGGCGTTCATCTCGCCGGAGTCGTAGCCCTCGCGGAACCACTGCATCCGCTGCGCGCTCGAGCCATGGGTCCACCGCTCGGGGTCGACCTCCTGGCCGGCGCTTCCCTGGATCCGGTCGTCGCCGACGGCCGCGGCGGCGTCGAGGCCCTCGGCCAGGTCGCCGCTCTCCAGCAGGTTCTCCTCGAACGCCGAGTGCGCCCACACCCCGGCGTAGCAGTCCGCCTGCAGCTCCATGCGCACCGACAGCTCGTTGGCCTCGTTCGGCCGGCGCTGCTGTTCCTCGCGGACCCGGCGTTCGGTTCCCAGGAGCGTCTGGACGTGGTGGCCGAACTCGTGGGCGATCACGTACGCCTGGGCGAAGTCGCCCGGCGCGCCGAACCGGTCGCGGAGCTCCCGGAAGAATCCGAGGTCCAGGTACACCTTGCGGTCGGGCGGGCAGTAGAACGGCCCGGTGTCCGAGGACGCGAATCCGCACCCGGTCTGTGTCCCCTGCTCGAACAGCACCAGCTTCGTGACCTGATACTCGCGGCCGTTCTCGCGGAAGATCCGCTGCCACTCGGTCTGCACGTCCTCGACGACGAACCCCACGAACTGGGCGAGGTCGTCGTTCGGATCGGGTGCCCCCTGCAGGCCCGAGGTGCCGCTCGAGCCGCCGCCGATGACGCCGCTGCTGAACAGCGCGAACGCCACGATGGCCAGCATCACGATCATGCCGATCCCGCCGCCGACGCGGGGGATGGGGAGCCCTCCGCCGCCGCCCCGGCCGAACATCCCGCCGAGTCCGCCGAGTCCGCCGCCCTGTCCGCGGCGGTCCTCGATCATCCCCTTGCCGCGATCACGCTTCCATCTCACGGGCCGAAGTGTTCCCGGGCGGGGGCGCGCCGAACCGGCTCGAAGCGATCCGAGCTCGAAGCGAGGGTGGGTTAGCTGGCGAGCTCGCGGACGCGGGTCAGCATGTCCGCGCGGTGCGCGCGGAGTTCGGCCGGGCCCATCTGGGAGAGTCGGCGAACCGTGTCCGTCAGGTCCTGGATGACGAACGGCTTGTCCAGGTGTGCGGCCGCGCCGGCGATCCACGACTCCAGCCGATCGCTCGGCAGGGCCCGCGCCGTCACCATGAGCACGGGGATCGTGGAGGTCTGCGGGTTGCGCCCCAGCTCGCGCAGCACCGTCAGGCCGTCCATGACCGGCATCATCCGGTCGAGGACGATCACGTCGGGGTGCTGCTCGGTCGCCTTCTCGAGCCCCTCGACGCCGTCGCGGGCCTCGAGGACGTCGAAGCCCTCGTAGCTCAGGTCCAGGCGGCAGAGGAGACGGACGGGCTCATCGTCGTCGATCACGAGAACTCTGCTGTTGTCGGGCATGGTGCAAGGATCACCTTCATCCCTTCCGGGCGGTAGACCCCGTTGGGATCAACTTTCCCTGGCCCCCACGGACTAGTCATCCCGCGTGCCCTGGGCCCGTCATACGGGCAGAATCGTGCGTAGATGAACGTAGATCGAGAGATCGACGCCCTGTATTCGGGTCCGCCCGAAGAGTTCGTGTCGGCGCGCGACGACCTGGCGAAGCGGCTGAAGGCGGCGGACCGGGGCGAGGACGCGGCGGCGGTCAAGGCCCTGCGGCGTCCGACGGTCGCGGCGTGGGCGCTCAACCGGCTCGCCCACGAGCGTCCCGGGAGCCTCGGGCCGCTCATGGAGCTGGCCACCGAGCTTCGCCGGGCTCAGCGGGGGGCGCTTTCCGGGCTTCGCGGGGCCGGTCTGCGTGAGGCCGTCAAGCGCCGGCGGGCGGTCGTCGACCGGATCGCCGACGAGGCCATCGACCTCCTGGAGGCCGCGGGCCGCTCGGGCGAGACCCAGCGGGATGCGGTCGCCCGGACCCTCCAGGAGGGCCCGAAGGCTCTGCCCGATAGGACCTTCGTCGTCGCGAGTACACGTGAAGAGGCGATCACGCGACTGAGGTCCCTGGTCGACGGGGCCGACGCAGCCAAGGGTGTGGACGGCCGACCGTCAGGCGGACCGGGCCGGGCGCGCGAACCGGGCGTGAGGCCCGTGTTCCTCTTCCCGGGCCAGGGCTCTCAGTTTCCGGGGATGGCCGCGGG
>JBBDTT010000096.1:0-7500 GCA_040904285.1 Actinomycetota bacterium | reverse complement strand
GGCGCGGCTCACGATGCCTCGCGATCGCCCGGGCTCGCCCGCGCCCTGGGCGATGGCCACGTCGCGGACGGCGGCCATGTCCATCCCGAACCGGGTGAACGCGGCCGCCACGAAGGCGACCTGCGTGGCCAGGTAGACGACGCCGTAGCCCGAGGGCCCCAGGACGCGGCTCAGCAGGACCTGGGACGCGAACGTCGCGATCACCGCGACGACCAGCCCGGCGACGTTCAGCCCCGCGCCGGTGAGGATCGTCAGCTGGTCGGGGGGAAGCGCCGCGCTCAGGCTCGAGGCGAACCGCCCCCGCCCGGCCACCTCGCTACTCGAGGTACCCGAGGCCGCGGAGGTGCTCCTCCATCTCCGCGGCTTCCGTGTCGTCCGGCCCGGTGTCCTCGGTCGACACGTCGCCCACCACGGTCCCGGCCCGGACCGCGGCCTCGGTACCGACGAGGGCCGTCAGGACCTGGCCGTCGTGCTTCACGCTGGCCGGCGCGTCCACCGCGGCGAGGATCGTCGGCGCCAGGTCGATCAGCCCGGGCGACTCGGCGAACGCGTCGGGCCGGACCCGCGGACCGGCGGCGGCGATGACGCCCTCGACCCGGTGATCGCCCGCCGCCCATCCCGCGTCCTCGATGACGGTCTTGGCGTGGGTCAGGCTGAACCCGGGCGTCGGCTCCAGGAGCAGGTCCGGGGCGTTCTCGAGCCGGTCGCCGCGAAACATGTCCTCGCGGCGGCGGACGCTCGCGATCGGGGCTCGCCCGGTCTTGGGGTCGGTGAACGCCGCGAGCCTCGCGGCCACCTCGTCGCGCAGCGCGGCGAACTCCCCCGGGTCCACGATCCCGTTGGGCTCGCGGCCGGCCAGGTTCACGCTGACCCCCTCGCCGGTCGAGCGGATCGAGGTGTACGCGCGCGTCTTCGCCCAGTTGACGGGCTGGGGCAGCGAGACCTTGCCGTGCAGGCCCAGCAGGTCGTACACGCGCCGGGCCAGCCCGCGGAGCCTGCCGGCCTGGAGGCGGCCGAGGACGGCCTGACCGGCCGTGAACTCCAGGTAGCCGAGCTGCTGGAGCAGCTTGTCCATGTGCATGGCCCGGGTGCACGCGTGGAACCCGTGGTCGCTCATGAACAGGACCAGGTCGTCCTCGCGGGCCCGCGACACCAGGGCGCCCAGGCCGTCGTCGAGCTGCCGGTAGACGTCGCGGATCCGCGACGCCACCGCGGTCCTCGACAGCGTCGCGTAGTCGGGATGGTCCGGTGAGATGTGGGGCGCCAGGCAGTGCTGGATGCGGTCGGTCGCGACGTAGACCATGCACGCCACCGACCAGTCGGTCTCGTCGAGGAGCCTCTCGTTCACCCGCTGGCGGGCCGCCGTGATCCGCCCGGCCTCCTCCAGGAGCGGCATCGGCCGGTTGTGGAACGTCGTCCAGGACATGCCGTTGATCGGCCACGGCGTCCCGGCCCGCTCCAGCTCCCCGGCGAGGGAGGCCGGGTGGGTGAACGGATGCCCCTTGGGCAGCACACCGCCGGCGATGAGCGCCCCCTCCACCGCGGGGGCCGGGAACGTCAGCGGCACGTCGGTGAACGCGACGGTCCTGCCCGCCGCCTTCAGGTCGGCCAGGAAGGTCCGCTCGCGGATCGAGCCGTAGGTGACCGGGTACTGCTTGGTCGTCCCCGGGCGCGTCTCCAGGATGTCGAACACGCCGTGGCGCCCCGGTTCCACGCCGGTCAGGAACGACGGCCACGCCGTCCACGAATGGGTGGGGAGCGTCGAGCGCAGGACGCCCTTCGCCCCGCGGTCGATCAGAGCTCGGAGGTTCGGCAGGACGCCGGCCTCCAGCATGGGGTCGAGGATCCTCCAGTCGGCGCCGTCCCAGCCGATGCACAGGACTCGCGACATCGCGCGCGAGTCTATCGGACCGAGCTCCGCCGTCCGGACCCTTAGGGGCGCCGGTACGCGATGGCGTTCTCGAAGATCTGGTAGCCCGTGTAGGTCAGCGCGTAGGACGCCAGCCCGAAGGGGTGGTAGTTCTTCTCGGTCGGGTGCGGGAGCAGGGCCCCGACGATCCGGACCCGGCCCCGGCCCAGCCGGAGCTCTCCGAGCGACACGCCCACCGAGGTCGTCTCGTCCTCGGGGTCCTCCGAGGCCTTCACCACGGTCCGGCCGGCGACCGTTCCGCCCGCGCCCTCCCACGCCTCCAGATCGACGATCCAGTTCGGCGAGTCGCACCGGTCCACCGAGCAGCCGGCGTTGGCGGACCCCTCGGGGCTGATGTAGTAGCCGATCGGTCCCGGCTCGTACGTCTGGTGGCGGTGGAGGAACTCGGTCCCGCCGATCTCCCCCTGCCCCTCGGCCGTGCCCTCCATGTCCACGCCCTTCGCCATCGGGTGGCGGTCGTACGTGGGGCCCTCCCCGTCGTCGAAGTCGATCCATCCCGCGAAGAACACGCCCCGCTCCACGTCGTCGCGTCCGATCCGCGCACCGAGCTCGGCCAGGCCGGTCAGCGCGGCGTCGGTGAGGACCAGGTTGCCCCCGCCCCGGACGAACCGGCGAAGCCTCCCCGCGTAGGCGCGGAGCTGGGAGCGGGAGTACCGGCCCCGTCCGTCGGCCCGGAACCCCGGCATGAACTCCTCGGCCACGACCAGGGAGTCGAGCCCGCGGAGGCGGGCCGGATCGCGCAGGACCGAGTCGACGGAGACCGCCGAGAGCCGGTCGCCGCCGGACGCGGCGTACCGGTTCAGCTCACGGAAGAAGTCCATCCGCGACGCGTCGTACCGGGCCTGGGTCGGCACGGGCACGGTCCGGGTCCGCGAGAACGTCACGCGGTAGCTCGTCGGCAGGGGCCGCTCCGGGTTCGACGTCACCCGGTACGGGCCCGGCCGGGGGTCGTTCAGGTCGATCCGGGCCCCCGCCTGCGCGTACAGCCCGCTCTGGTTGAAGTAGCGCGCGACCTCGCGGCACCCCTCGGGGTCACCGGCGTGCTCCGGCGGCCCGCAGTACTCGAGGATCATCGGCTGGTCGTTCGCGTGGTTCGCGGAGATGCCCCGGGCGTTCGCCGACGTCGCCTCGACCGTCATGCCGCCGTTCCACACCCCGTCCTTCGGCCCCTGGACCTCGAACTCGAACCCCGCCCCCCCGGTGGGCTCCATCCCCTCGATGGCCTCCTGCGGGGGCAGGTTGCGGGCGCTCCCCGCGGAGGGGCGGCCACCGCGGTTGCGGATCCGGCTCGGGTCGTGGACGTACCCGACCCGCCCCGGGTGGCGGAACCTGACGGGCTTCTCGAACAGCAGCGACGCGATCTGCGCGTAGATCAGCCCCTTGTTCCCGTCGATGTGGAGCTGCTCGATGTGGGGGTCGAACACGTTGTTCGGGGTGAGGTGGGACAGGGCCATCTCGTTGTTGATCGCCACGGCGTTCAGGCCCATGGGCGAGTCCATCCAGTCCGCGACCGCGCCGGTGACCTGGTAGTTGATGGTGTCCCACACCGTCCCCCACTGGTCGGTGCACATCGGGCCCTGGGTGCGGCCGAAGAACGGCTCCGGCAGCGGGCCGGGACACTCACCCGCGGGCGCCAGGTGCGGGCTCCACGTCAGGCGGGCCTCCGCGTCGCGGAACGTGGTGATCGCGGTGTCCACGGTGATCTTGTTCTTGCGGTAGTCGTGCTGGCCCGCCCCGAGCAGGGTGAACGAGAACGAGTGCGACGTGAGCATCCCGTGCAGGTCGAGTGCCCCCGCGAACCTGCCGGCCCGGGTGCGGTCCCGGATCGAGCGGAAGAACTTCGAGTAGCCGCGGGTCTCGGGCTCGGATGCGGGCGTGTACTGCTCCTCGGTGTACCCGATCGCCGGCCAGTCCCGGTTGAGGTCCATCCCGTTTCCGTTGTAGCGCTGGAAGAACACGCCCCCCTCCGACCACTCGCCGCGGTGCCATCCGTCGGGGTTCGAGAACATGAAGTAGATGACGCCGTGGTCCAGGACCTGGCCCGCCGTCGGCCCGGAGTCCGTGGGCTCCAGGATCTTCTTCGGGAACGTCCCGTCGGTGGCGCAGGCCGGCGCGGCCTCGGCGTCCTCCTCGCACGCGGCCCACGTCACGAGGTCCTCGATGGCGCGGATGCCGCCCTCCAGGCCGGCCCGCTCGATCCCGTGGATCGACAGGCTCACCGCGAAGTGCTTCCGAGCCGCCTCCGGCACGGGGGACCGCCGGTCGGTGACCTTGATCACGTGCAGGTCTCTGCGGAGCCGCGAGAAGTCCTCCGCCGGGAGGCCGGCCGACTGGAGCTCCTCCTCCAGGAAGCGCGGGTCGTCCTCCAGGAGCGTGCGCAGGTTCAGGACCTGGAGATACCGGGGGAACTTCTCCTGCAGGAAGCCGAGCCCCTCCAGGGCCTCGTCCCACTGCACGAACTGGACGGCGCACACGTTGCCCTTGGCCCAGGGGCTGTGGCCCGGTGCGCCGGCGACGCACCCGTGGGGGTCGGGGAACACCCGGCCCATCACCTCGTACGCGCCGTCGCTCGTGGCGACGGGTGTGGCCGCGACCGGAGTAGCGGCGGGGTCGGCGAACGAGATCGACGCGGCCAGGACGAGGACGACGAGCGGAGAGACGAATCGACGCACCGTTGAGCCTCCTCGAGAAGTACGGTCCTATACGAGGCCTTTCGCCAGGAAGGCTGCAAACCCTGCGTGGACCAGAGGATGAAGTGCTTCCCGGGGGGTCCTACGTCCCGAGCATCGCGTAGCGCTCGATGAAGAAGTCGTCGGGGACGCCGACGCGGAGGCCCTCCGCGAACGGATCGACGTCGAAGGCCACGACCCCCGTCACGGTCTCCCCCGGGTCGATGGGCTGGAACATGAAGAACTCGGCGTCCGGCCCGCCGGCGATCCACAGCCCGGCCGTGGCCTGGGGATCGGGCAGGTAGAGGTTCCCCCCCGCGTCCGTGGCGAACACGAACGGCACCTTGCGGGCCGCCCCCAGGTTGGTGACCGACAGCGTCACGACCGCGTACTGGCCCCGGGGGAACCTCGGGGTGAGCCCGAAGTACGGCACCCGGACCAGGTTGCGCCTGCTCGACCGCACGCTCGTCCACTCGAGGTCCCCCACCCGCACCGGCCGGCCGCGCGGGAACGAGCCGATCCCCAGCGGGATCAGCGCGTTGCCGGTTCGCCGGTTGAACAGCAGGCCGGACGCGAAGATCTGCCACGCCTCGGTCTCCTTCTGGACGTCGGCCCGGGGGTCGATGTCGAAGTTGAACGCCCCGCGCGCCACCCGGAACGCCCACAGGTCGCCCGTGTGGTACGCCTCGTGGTCCCCGGGCGAGAACACGAAGTCGTTCGTCACCCCCGCGATCGGGTCGTCGCGCGTGGCCTCCAGCGCGTCGACGATCCGGTCCGGATCGATGGAGCCGGCCCGCTCGGCCGCCTCCTTGTAGAGCATCACCGTGTCGTAGACGACGGCCTGCGCGATGGGCAGGGCGGGCACCTGCGTCCCCGGGATCGCCTCGATCGTGAACCGCTCGTGGTAGCGGGCGAACCAGTTGGCTCGCCACGAGCCGGGCGGCGCCCAGTTGTTGATCGTGCGGTGGGGCAGGACCGAGATCACGCCCTCGGCCGCGTCCCCGGCCAGCGAGACGAACTCGTCGGTGAGCGACTGGATCGGGGCGACGATCGTCACGTCCCACCCCAGGTTGCGCACCGCCTTCACCGCCTGGGCCGCGTCGCGGGCCAGGCCCCACACGAACAGCGCGTCCGCGTTCGATTCCCGCAGCGACGCGACCTGGGGAGTCATGTCCGCGTCGCCCATCTGGAACGTCTGCTCGGCCACCAGCCGGCGCCCGAGGACCGACAGCGCGTCCTTGACCGCCCCCGACCCCGACCGTCCCACGAAGTCGTCCGCGTGGAGCATCGCGATCCGCTGGGCCTGCCGAGGTCCGGTGATGAAGTCGAACAGTGCCTGGGCCATGATCCGGTCGTAGGGGATCAGGCGGAACACGTAGGGGTTGCCGAGGGCGTTGACGTCGCCCACCGGCGACAGGTCCAGGAAGTTGATGACGCCGGACTGGCGGATCAGCTCGGCGTTGTTCTGGGTGGCCGTGAACGCCTCGGGCCCGATCAGCAGGTCGACGTCCTCGCCCTGGATCAGGTCGCGGACGCCCTGCTCGCCGAGGGCCGGGTCCTCCCGGAAAACGAGCTCCACGGGCCGCCCGAGGATCCCTCCCGCGGCGTTGATGTCGTCTGCGGCGAACTCGGCTCCCTCGTGCCGCCACTCCGACACGAAGTCGAACACGGATACAATGCCGACCTTGATGGGTTGGGCCGCTTCGGCGGGGCCGGGGGTGAGCGTCGCGAACAGCGTCAGCAGCGTGAGCGGCAGCGCGCCTCGTCGCATGCCCCGCAGCCTAGCCCGGTTCAGCAGGGAGCTACCCGTCGGCGTCGAACGTTCACCCATGCCCGCCCGTCGCCCCGCCATGCGTCCCCATGCTGAGGAGAGCCCTTGAGGGCCGGCCGGCGTCTCGACACCATCGCGATCGGCCTCGGCGCGTTCGTCGCCGTCATGCTGGTCGCCGTCTTCCTCCCGTTGGGAGGATCCGTGCTGGCACAGGACGCCGGCCCCACGGTCGCTCCGACCGCCGGCCCCACCGGCGGCCCCACGCCGGGCCCCTCCGCCACACCCGGCCCGGCACCCGGAGGGGCGAGCATCACCGACACCGAGTACCTCTCGATCCCGATCGATCACGGTGGCAACGTCACCGGCGCGCCGACGCTGAAGGACTGGCTCCGGGTCCGAGGGGGCTCCGGCGCCACGGTGAGCGTCCAGGACCCGGCCGTGTTCGAGGACGTGAAGTCGCTGTCCGGCTCGCCGGGCCCCCGCCGGGGCGAGACCACGCTCGACTGGCTGATCCGGATGCCCGACGAAGGGTTCCGCGACCTCTATTACGAGGGCGAGGTCGGGGTTCGGGAGGATGGCCTCTACACGACCGCCGAGGGACCGAAGGAGCTCCCCGTCGGGCTCGACATCGCCTACTACACCGGCGCGGCGGGTAGCGAGACACGGGTGGACCCCAAGGTGTTCGCCCAGAAGCGTGGTCCGGCCAAGATCGTGTTCACGGTCGAGAACACGACCGAGCAGATGGAGGAGCTCAGCTTCAACGACGTCCAGACCAAGAAGGAGGTCACCGCGGTGGCCCCCGTGTGGACGCCCTACGTGGTGAAGATCGGGCCGATCCTGTTCCCCGACACCGAGTTCGACCAGATCCAGACCGACGGTGTCGCCATCCGCGTCGGCAACGGGACCGAGGTCACGTGGACGCTGAACCTCGCCCCCCCGGACTACCCGGCGAAGCAGACGGCCATCGTCCAGTTCCTGGTCGCGAAGCCAGACCTCCCCACGATCCGGATCGCCGCCCAGCCCCAGTACCCGCCGGCGAAGGCCGAGGCGCTCACCTCGCAGGGCATCCAGTTCCAGGGCGGCCGGCGCTCGTTCCTGTACGACGTGTTCGACCTCCTCCGGTCGAACCT
>JBBDTT010000095.1:0-7532 GCA_040904285.1 Actinomycetota bacterium | reverse complement strand
CGAGGCGCGCGGCACGACGGCGGGCGACGACCTCGCCGAGGCCGGGGACGAAGTTCGCGGCGAACAATGCCACGACCCGGGGGTCGGGGCGGGTCCCGCGCACGTGCGGAACGGACGGGTCGGTCAGGATCAGGCCGGCGACGTCGCGGCCGCCGACCGCGCCCTCGAGGAGCGCGATCCAGCCGCCCATCGAGTTCCCGGCCACGATCGAGGGGCCACCGGCCACCTCGCGCACGAACCGGTTGACCAGCCGGCGGTTGGCGTCGGGGGTGGCCGAGCGCTCGTCGAGCGGGGTGCGGCCGAAGCCGGCCAGATCGAGCGCGAACACGGGCCCGTGCTTCGCGAGGCCCGGCCCGACGGACAGCCAGTTGAGCGACGACCCGCCCAGACCGTGCACCAGGACGAACGGGGGGCCCTTCGGGGGGCCGTCCCAGGCGAGGTAGTGGACGGGGCCGTTCAGGTCCGCCCAGCCGGACGGCGGGACCACGCGCTTTCGGGTCACGCGCACAGGGTACCGATTCGGGCGCGCGTAGACTGGCCGCCATGTCAGCGCGAACCGCCCGTCCGGGAGTCGTCATCGCGATCGGCGGCGCGGAGGACAAGCTCCGCGACCGCGTGATCCTCGAGCGCTTCGTGCAGCTGGCCGGCGGGACGAAGGCCCACATCGCCGTGCTGTCCACGGCCTCCTCGCTCGGCGACGAGGCCACCGAGCTGTACGGCGCGCTGTTCGCCCGCGAGGGAGCCGTCGCGACCGCCGGCCTGCGGCCCCTGACCCGCGAGGAGGCCCAGGACCCCGCCCTCGCGAGGATCGTCGACGACGCGTCGGGCGTGTTCATGACCGGAGGGAACCAGCTCCGCCTGGCCAGCGTGATCGCCGGGACCCGGGTCGGCGAGGCGATCCTCGAGGCGCACCGGCGGGGGGCGGTGATCGCCGGGACCTCGGCCGGGGCCAGCGCATTGTCCTCGCACATGGTGGCGTTCGGCTCGTCCGGCGCCTCGCCGAAGCACCGGATGGTCCAGCTGGCGTCCGGCCTCGGGGTCATCCCCGGTGCGGTCATCGACCAGCACTTCGAGCAGCGCAACCGCTACGGCCGGCTCCTCGCCGCGATCGCGCAGTCGCCGGGCCTCCTCGGCATCGGCATCGACGAGGACACGGCGATCGTCGTCGACGACGGTGTCCTCGAGGTGATCGGCAAGGGCGCGGCCACGATCATCGACGGCTCGCACGTCGTGACCGACGCGTTCGTGACCAAGGGCCACCGCCCGATGATGGTGTCCGGCGCCTGGCTGCACTCGCTCCCGTCCGGGTGGCGCTACGACCTGCGCAAGCGCTCGCTGATCTCGCCGGACGAGGACGTGCCCAAGGGCCGCGCCGCCCAGGCGGTGACCCTCGCCGGCGAACGGACGCGCCGCCTGGCCCGCCGCATCGCGGCCGAGGGTGCCGACGACCAGGCTCCCGCACGGCTCGACCGGCGACGCGCGAGACAGCGCCGGAGGGAGGCCTCGGAGTGAGCGCGGTGCGCCGCTCCGACGTGCCGAAGCGCGCCCGGACCCCCACCAAGCCGAAGCCCAGGGCCGTCCCCAAGCCGGCGCCCGCCAGGAAGCCGGCGGCGGCGAAGAAGCCGGCCGGGAAGAAGCCCGCGCCCGCGAAGAAGGCCTCACCCCGGAAGGCGTCCAGACCTCGTCCCGAGCTTCGCATCCTGGAGGCTCGCGTCTACCGCGGGCCGAACTACTGGTCCTACGAGCCCGCCATCCGGATGCTCGTCGACCTCGGCGTCCTCGAGGAGTTCCCCTCGAACACGATCCCCGGGTTCACGCCGGCCCTGCTCGACCTCCTCCCCGGCCTGGAGGACCACGCCTGCTCCCTCGGGCGCCGGGGCGGGTTCATCACCCGCCTGCGCGACGGGACCTGGGCCGGCCACGTCGCCGAGCACGTCGCCCTGGAGCTCCAACGCGAGGCCGGGGCCGAGATCCGCCGGGGCAAGACGCGCAGCGCCGACACGCCGGGCCAGTACCACGTGATCTACGGCTACGGGGAGGAGACCGTCGGGCTGACCGCCGGGCGGCTCGCGGTCCGCCTGGTCAACCACCTGGTCGAGCCCGAGGTCGACTTCGACTTCGTCGCCGAGCTTGAGGGGCTGATTCGCCTGGCCGAGCGGACCGCCTTCGGCCCCTCGACGCAGGCCCTCATCGACGAGGCCGTGAGCCGGGACATCCCGTGGATCCGGCTGAACGAGCACTCCCTCGTCCAGCTGGGCCAGGGGGTCCACCAGCGGCGGATCCGGGCCACGATGACCTCGCAGACCTCATCCCTCGCCGTCGACATCGCGAGCGACAAGAAGCTGACGAACAAGCTCCTCGGGGCGGCCGGCGTGCCGGTCCCCCGGTCGCAGGTCGTCCTGCAGGAAGACGAGGCCGTCCGAGCAGCGCGCACGATCGGGTTCCCGGTCGTCACCAAGCCCCTCGACGGCAATCACGGCCGGGGCGTGTCGCTCGACATCCGCGACGAGGCCGCCGTGCGCCGCGGCTTCGACCTGGCCCGGAGCGAGACCCGCGGCGGCCGGGTGATCGTCGAGACGTACGTGGCCGGCAGCGACTACCGGGTCCTCGTCATCGGCGGGGTGATGGCGGCGATCGCCGAGCGGGTGCCGGCGCACGTGATCGGCGACGGCAAGCAGACGGTGGCCGAGCTGGTCGAGCGGACCAACGCCGACCCCCGGCGGGGGATCGGCCACGAGAAGGTCCTCACCAAGATCAAGGTCGACGCGGAGTCGGTCGAGATCGTGAAGGCCCAGGGGTTCGGGCTGGACGACGTCCCCCTCGACGGGCAGATGGTGAAGCTGAAGCTCACCGGCAACATGTCGACCGGCGGCATCTCGATCGACCGGACGATGGAGGCCCATCCGGACAACGTGGAGATCGCCGAGGAGGCCGCCCGGATCGTGGGGCTGGACGTCGCGGGGATCGACTTCGTCGCGCCCGACATCTCGCTCCCCGTGCGCGAGGCCGGCGGCGCGATCGTCGAGGTGAACGCCGCTCCCGGCTTCCGGATGCACACCCACCCCACCGAGGGTGAGTCGCAGTACGTGGCCAAGCCCGTGCTGGACCTGCTCTTCCCGCCCGGCACGCCCTCGCGGATCCCGATCGTCGCGGTCACCGGTTCGAACGGCAAGACGACCACGGTGCGCATGATCGCCCACCTGTTCAGGGGCATGGGCCGCCGGGTGGGCATCACCTCGACCGACGGCATCTACATCGACGAGCGGCTGGTGAAGAAGGCGGACGCCAGCGGTCCGAAGTCCGCGCAGATGGTGCTCCAGAACCCGCGGGTGGACTTCGCGGTCTTCGAGGTCGCCCGCGGCGGGATCCTCCGCGAGGGGCTGGGCTACGGGCGCAACGACGTGGCGGTGGTGCTGAACGTGACCGGCGATCACCTGGGGCTCGGTGACGTGAAGTCGATCCGCCAGCTGGCCGCGGCCAAGCGCGTGATCGTCGAGGCCGTCCCGCGGGGGGGCACCGCGGTGCTGAACGCCGACGATCCGCTGGTCGCCGAGATGCGCAAGCACACGTCGGGGTCGGTCGTGTTCTTCTCGATGGACCGGCACAACGACCTGGTCGACCGCTACGTCCGGCGCGGGGGACGCGCGGTGGTCCTGGGGGAGGGGCCGCACGGCGAGATGATCGTGATCCGCGACGGCCGCCGGACCATGCCGCTGGCGTACACGCACCTGCTGCCGGCGACGTTCGGCGGCCGGGCCCGGATGAACGTGCAGAACACGCTGGCCGCCACCGCCGCCGCCTACGCCGCCGGCGCCCACCTGCACGACATCCGTCAGGGCCTGCGGACCTTCTCCACGAGCTACTACCAGGCGCCCGGCCGTCTCAACCTGTTCGAGCTCGACGGCGTGAAGGTGGTCGTCGACTACGCGCACAACCCCGCGGCGGTCGACGCCCTCGGCCAGTTCGTCGATTCGATGACCTCGGCCCTCGGCGAGTGGCAGGCGGGACTGCGGGTCGGGGTCATCGCGACGCCCGGCGACCGGCGCGACCAGGACATGCGCGAGCTCGGGAGGATCGCGGCGCGGTACTTCGACGAGCTCATCGTTCGCGAGGACGCCAACCTGCGCGGGCGCAAGGCCGGCGAGACCGCGGCGGTCATCGTCGAGGGCGTTCGCCAGGCGATGAAGAAGGGCGCGCGGTGCGGCTCGGTCCAGGTCGTCCTGGAGGAGATGGAGGCCACGCGGCGGGCCCTCGATCGCAGCCGCTCCGGCGACGTCGTGGTGCTGTGCATCGACTACGCGACCGACGTCTGGCGTGAGCTCCAGTCCCGCCTCGAGCGGGCCAAGGCCGGGGTGGGCGGCGTCCCGCCCGGAGCCGGCGCGGAGGGCGACCCGGACATGGGCGACTTCACCGACCTCGGCGGCTGAGCCCGGTCGGCAGCAAGAGGCCCCGGGCTACGCGCGCTTCTTCGGCTTGAACAGGGCGCGCCGGGCGCCGTCCCGAGCCTGGCGGGCGCGGGCCCGGGCCTTCTCGAGTGCGCGCTGGGCCCAGGCGTACTGGGTGGCCAGGATGGCCAGCCCGCCGATGATGACCAGCAGCCCGGGCCCGGGAAGGACGAGCATCGCCACCCCAGCCAGGATCAGCACCCCACCCGCGATCGTGATGCCGATCGTCTTGGTGTTGTGCACGATCCACTTGAGGACGTCCGTGGGCTTCACCATCGTCCGGCTATTGTCCGTCGATCCGGCCGTTCACGACACTCCCCGGGCGCGGGCGGCCAGGACCCGGCCCCGGGCGGGCGCCAGGCGCCGGGCCCCCGCCTCCTCCAGCCAGGCGAAGACCTCGGGGCGCATGGCCAGTGCCGTGACGGCGACGACGTCGCCACGAACGCCGCGCTCGAGGGTCGTCTGCAAGCCCACGAGCTCGTCCTCGTAGACGTCGACTTCCTCGGCGCCGCCCTCGAACGCGCCGTCGCGCATGCGCAGGATGAGCTCCTCTCGGTCCCGGCCTCTGAGGTAGCGCAGGAGCTCGGCGATGCCGACGTGGTCGGCCCCCCGGGCGGCCAGCAGGCCCAGGCCGTGCAGGATGGAATCGCTCCGATCCCCGGCCGCGGCGATCGTCATCCACACCTCGCGGCCCGGCTTCCTGAGCCCGCGGCAGACCTCGAGGAGGCCCTCGATCCCGGCCTCGTTGTGGGCGTAGTCCACGACGATCACCCGGCCGTCCAGCTCGAACAGGTTCATCCGGCCGGGGTTGCGCTCGGGGTCGAGGACGAACGTGCGCAGGCCCTCGACGACGGCCGCCTCGGCGAGGCCCGCCCCCAGCGCGGCCGCCGCGGCCGCCATCGCGTTCGCGAGGTTGATCGAGGACAGCCCGGCGATCGTCATCGGGGCGTCCTCGACCGGCATCAGGTGGTGGACGCGGCTCCCGGACAGCACCGCGAGGTCGCCGTCCACGACCGTGAGCGCCCGGCCGCCCTCGTCGAGGGTGACCCGCACCCAGGGATTGTCCGGCGACCGGGCGAAGGCGAACGGCCGGGCGGGCGACAGCCGGCGCATGGCGATCACCCGGGGGTCGTCGGCGTTCAACACCGTCCACCCGTCGCGCCGGGTGATGCGCACGATCGCGGACTTCACCTCGGCCAGCTGATCCAGGGTCTCGATCCCGTGCAGACCCAGGTGGTCGGGGGAGACGTTCGTGACCACCGACACGTCGTTGTGTGTGGCCCCGATCCCTCGAAGCAGGATGCCCCCGCGAGCGGTTTCGAGGATGGCGAGCTGGACGCCGGGCTGAGACATCGCCATGCCCGCTCCGGCGAAGCCCGAGTAGTCGCCCTCCTGGACCCGTTCCTCCTGGAGGTACACCCCGTCGGTGCACGAGAACGCCGTCACCATCCCTGCGGTGCGCCCGATGTGGGACAGGAGCCGGACGACGGTGGTCTTGCCGTTGGTGCCGGTCACGGCGATGACCGGGATGTGCGGCGACGGCACCGAGGGGGCCTCGGAGGCGTCCACCGCGTCGAGGCCTCCGGCGACCTCCTCGATCCGGGTGTCGAGCGGCCCCCGGGCGGACAGGGCGGCGTCCAACAGTTGCTCCACTCCCCGCGCCACGACCTCGGCGGTGCCGCGACGGCGCCAGGGGTAGGCCAGCACGATCTCGCCGGGAGCGGCGCCGGGCCGCCACCGCACCGCGAGGCGCACCCGGCGGGCCAGCGCGATCCTCCGGATCAGGTGGGCCCCGAGCCGGGCGACGAACCGTCGGCGATGGTCGGTGTTCGGACGCCCGGGCGTGATCGACGCGGGGAGCCGGGCGTTGGCCGCCGCCCGGGCCGCTCGTGCCTCCGGCAGGGACAGCCACGCGTCCACCTGGAGGGTGAGCTTCACGGCCGGACGGGTGAAGTAGATGTTCGGGCCGTCCAGGACCCGGACCTCGGTCACCGCCGCCGCTTCGCCACCGTCCCGGGCCATGTCGCGGATTGTAGGGTCGCTAGACTCCGCGGCCGATGGACTCCGCGAACCTTCTCCGCGCCGTGCAGTCGGGCTACGACCGCTACCTGGAGGACCTTCGCGCGCTCGTGAGCCTGGACTGCGGCTCGTTCACCCCGTCCGGCGTGAATCGCGTTGCCGACGTCTGCGCGGACCGGCTGTCGGAGCTGAAGTTCTCCGTGCGGCGCATCCCGCACGTCCAGGCGCTTGGCGAGGCCGAGCTCGGGGACTGCCTCGTCGCCACCCTGACCGGATCGGGCCGGGCCCGGATCCTGCTCATCGGCCACATGGACACGGTGTTCGCCCCGGGGACGGCCGCGGCCCGGCCGTTCCGGATCGAGGGCACCCGGGCGTTCGGTCCGGGGGTGTGCGACATGAAGGGCGGGCTCCTCGCGGGCTTCCACGCCATCGAGGTCCTGCGCGAGTCGGGGTGGGACGACTTCGCCGAGATCGCGTTCGTGTGCAATCCCGACGAGGAGATCGGCTCCGTATTCTCCGGCCCCATCATCCGCGAGGCCGCCGAGGGCCGCGACGCGTCCCTCGTCCTGGAATGCGCGCGCGAATCGGGGGCGATCGTCTCCGCGCGCAAGGGCGTGAGCGGTGGGCCCATCGAGGTCGTCGGCCGCAGCGCCCACGCCGGGGTCGAGCCCGAGCGAGGCCGAAGCGCGATCCTGGCCGCCGCCCGTCTGGTCGAGGCGCTGCACGCGCTCAACGGCCGGTGGCCCGGCGTGACGGTCAACGTCGGCACGATCGAGGGGGGGACCCGCCCGAACGTGGTGCCGGACCGGGTGCGCATGGAGATCGACGTCCGCGGCCCGGACGCGACGGCGTTCGACGCGGCGACGGCGGAGATCGACGCGCTGGTCGGTGCCGTGACGCTGGACTGCTCGGCCGCCATCCGGTGGTTCGGTGAGCACCGCCCGATGGAACGGACCGAGGCCGCCGCGCGGCTGGTGGCCCTGGCCCAGGAGGCAGCCGTCGAGGTCGGCATCGGCGACCTGCCCGCGGCCGCGACGGGCGGGGCCTCGGGCGCGAACACGACGGCCG
>JBBDTT010000094.1:0-7637 GCA_040904285.1 Actinomycetota bacterium | reverse complement strand
GCTTCGACGGCCCCCTTCTGGATCCTGGCCGCCGCCCTGGGCGGCCTCGCCGCCTTCTTCCTGGTCCGGCCCTTCCTGCAGGACCTCCCGGCCTATCGTCCGCGCCGCGGGAGCCGGGCCTTCGACTACTGGCCGCTGGTCCTCGGGGCCTTCGTCCCGTATGCCTGGGCCCTCCGCGCGGCCCTGCGGGGCATGCGCCTGCGTCCGGCCGTCCTGCTCGGGACGACCGGCCTCGTCCTCGCCGCGTTCGTCCCGGCGCCCGCCCAGCAGTCCCAGGACGTGTACCAGTACCTGATCTACGGCGAGATGGCCCTCCACGGCGTGAGCCCGCTCGCGGTGCCTCCCTATCTGTTCGGGAGCCCGTGGCTCGCGTACTCGGCCTTCCAGAGCACGCCCTCCGTCTACGGGCCGGTGTGGACGGCGCTGTCGGCGGCGGTCGTCTGGATGGGTGGCTCGCTGATGGGCGCCTTCCTGGTGATGAAGGCGCTGGCCGCCGCGCTGGGAGTGGCCGCGGCGGCCGGGCTCGCCCGTTCGGCGGGTGACGGGCCCGCCTGGCTGACCCCGACCGTCTCGGTCGTCGCGTTCGGGCTGAATCCGCTCGTGGTCGTGTCCACCGGGCTCGGCGCCCACGCGGACGTAGCGATCGCTGCGGCCTTCGCCTGGGCGATCGTGGCCGAGCGCCGGGGGCGGCCGGCGGCCACTACCGCCCTGCTGGCCGCGGCGGCCCTGGTCAAGCCCTACGCCGGGATCGCGCTCGTGGTCTGGCTGATCGCGCTGTGGAAGCGCCGGGGAGCTCCGGCGGTGCTCCTGCACGCCGGCGCGTGTGCGGTGCTCGCCACCGGCTCCTTCGCGCCGTACTGGGAGGGCGCGGACACCTTCCGGGGGCTGGCTCGGATCGGGGGCAACGTGTCGAGCTCCATCGTCGGGACCCTCGTTCGCCTGATCTCGGGGGTCCACGATGCGACGGCCGGCTCGACCACGGCCGGAACGGTGGGCCGCGTGGTGGCGGCCACCATCCTGCTGGCGGCGCTGGTGGGGATCGCCCGGTCGCCGCGCACGGCGGGCGAGCCGTGGCGGGCGGCCGCCCTGGTCTCGGTGGTGTACGTGCTGGTCACGCCCTGGTACCTCTACTGGCACCTGCTGGGCGCCCTCGCCCTCGTCGTCGCCTCGGCCGAACCCGCGCTCGTGGCCGGGACCCTCACGTTCAGCGGCTCCTCGCTGATCGTCGCGGGGGCGTCCCAGACGCGGTTCGGCTCCGCCGGATCGCTGCTCCAGCTGGCGCTGCGCTACGGCCCCCCGCTGGCCGCGAGCCGGTGGGCGGCACGTCGGTACACTGCGCCTCGTGCCGATCACGATCCGGGAGGCCACGACGGACGACTTCGCCGCCGCGACGGCGCTCCTCGAGGAGCTCGGGCGCCCGGCGGTGCTGGGGACGCCTGAGGAGGGCGTGCACCGGGAGCGGTTCGGAGGCTGGCTCGCCGAGGCGGATCGACTCGTCTTCCTGGCCGTCGACGACGACGGCTCCGTGGTGGGCCTGGCCGACCTGTGCCTGCTGGCGCGACCGAACTTCACCACGGACCAGGCCTGGATCCGTCTGGAGTCGGCGCACTGGCGCACGCGCGCGCACGCCTTCTACCTGCGCGAGGGCTACACGGACTCGGGCAAGAGCTTCGACAAGTTGCTCGCCGACGTCGACTGGCCGCCCCGGCCGGGTCGGGGCTGAGGGGGCCGACCGCCGGATGGTGCTCGAGCGCTTCCGCATGGACGACCGGGTCGCGATCGTGACCGGCGCGGGCAAGGGCATCGGCGCGGCGATCGCGGTGGCCTTCGCGGAGGCGGGAGCCGACGTCGCGATCCTCGCCAGGACCGAGAGCGACCTGCAGACGGTGGCCGCGGCGATCGGCGAGCACGGCCGTCGCGCCCTGGCGATCCCCACCGACGTCAACGACCTGCCGGCCGTAGCCGCGGCGGTGGAGCGCACCGTCGAGGAGCTGGGCGGGATCGACGTCGTCGTGAACAACGCCGGCGGCTGGATCCCCACGCCGTTCCTCGAGACGAACGTCCCCGACCTGGAGGCGTCGTTCCACTTCAACGTCTCGTCGCCGTTCGAGCTGACCCGGCTGGCGGTCCCCCACCTGCTGGAGCGCGGCGGCGGCGCGGTCCTGAACATCGGCTCGATGGCCGGCGTGCACTCGCCCCGCGGGTTCGTGCCCTACGGGACGGTGAAGGCGGCGGTCCACCACATGACCTCCCTGATGGCGGCCGACCTGGCCCCGAGGATCCGGGTGAACGCCATCGCCCCGGGGGCGGTCGAGACCGACGCGCTCCAGATGTACCTCACCTGGCTGGACTCCAAGGACCCCACGATCCGCCGGGAGATGCTCGGCAAGACGCACCTGCAGCGCAACGGCACCGCGGAGGACATCGCGGCCGCCGCGCTCTACCTGTGCTCGGACGCCGCGTCGTGGGTGACGGGAAAGGTCCTGGAGGTCGACGGCGGGTTCGGCTTCGAGCTCCTGCGGCGCTCGATCCCCGACCTCTAGCCCCGGGCGAGGGCCCCGCGGAGGCGCTCGCCGTTGTCCGCGATCTTCGAGCGGTCGCCGGGCCGCGGGATCCACGGCAGCCGGATCTCGTCGATCCGGTAGCGGGGGATCACGTGGACGTGGACGTGGAAGACGGTCTGGAACGCCGCGGCGCCGTTGGCCTGGAGCAGGTTGAGGCCGTTCGCCCCGAACGCCTCCTTCGCCGCCTCGGCCACCCGGCGGACGGTGCGGAACATCGCGTCCGCGTCCTCGCCGGGCAGGTCGAACAGGTCCCGCGCGTGGGCCTTGGGGATCACCAGCGCGTGGCCGTCGGTGGCCGGGTTGATGTCCATGAACGCGAGCGTGCGGTCGTCCTCATAGACCGCGGCCGCGGGCGCCGAGCCCGCGGCGATCGCGCAGAAGACGCAGCCGGCGGGACTCAGCGGACGAGGTGCTCCGCGATCTGGACCGCGTTGAGGGCGGCCCCCTTGCGGAGGTTGTCCCCGGCCGAGAAGTAGAGCAGCGTTCGCGGCTCGTCCTCCGGACGCCGGATCCGGCCGACGAGCACCTCGTCGATGCCGGCGGAGTCGAGCGGTGTCGGGAAGGTGTCGGCCGCCGTGTCGTCCATCACCCGCACGCCGGGCGCCGCGCGCAGGATCTCGCGGGCCTCGGCAGGGTCGGCCTCCCGCTCGAACCGGGCGAGCAGCGACACGCCGTGACCCACCATCACGGGCACGCGCACGCACGTGGCCGCCACCGGCAGGTTCGGGAGGCCGAGGATCTTGCGCATCTCGTCGCGCACCTTGCGCTCCTCGAACGTGAAGCCGTCCTCCAGGAACACGTCGACCCGCGGGACCACGTTGAAGGCGATGGTCCGGCCGAAGACCTCGCCCACGGGCAGGCTCGCCAGATCGGGACGGCCCAGCGACTCCTCCTGTCCGCGGAGCTTCTCGATCTGCTCGGTGAGCTCGCGCATCCCCTTCGAACCCGTCCCGCTGACCGACTGGTAGGAGGACAGCACGACCTCGGTCAGGCCGAACGCCGCGTGCAGCGGGGCCAGCGGGACCAGCGCGGCGATCGCCGTGCAGTTCGGGTTCGCCACGATGTTCCGGTGCCCGCGGAGCGCCTCCGCGTTGATCTCGGGGATGACGAGCGGCACGCCATCCGCCATCCGGAATGCCGAGGAGTTGTCGACGCAGATCGTGCCGGCCTCGGCCGCGGCGGGGATCAGCTCTCGTGCCGGGCCGCTGCCGGCCGACCACAGCGCGAGGCCGGCGCCGTCGAGGGCGCCGGGCTCGTTGGCCCGCACGACCAGCTCCTCGCCCCGGAACGGAACCCGCAGGCCGGCCGAGCGCTCGGTGGCCAGGACCACGACCTCGTCCGCGGGGAACGCGCGCTCCTCGAGGATCCGGAGCATCTCCCGCCCCACCGCGCCGGTGGCGCCGACGACCGCGACTCGCATGCGATCGATCCTAGCCCGGGTGCTCGGACCGAGTCCCGCCCTCGGACCCGAGGTCGAAGCTCGCGTGGAGCGCGCGCACGGCCTCCTCGACGTCGCGCCCCCGGATCACGCAGGACACGCGGATCGACGACGTCGCGATCATCTCGATGTTGATCCCGGCCTCGGCGAGGGTCTCGAACATCTTCGCGGCCACGCCCGGGTGGCTCTTCATGCCCGCTCCGACCAGGGAGATCTTCGCGATGTCCTCGTCCACGGTGAACCCGGTGCCGCCCACCTGCCCGACGACCTTCTCCATCACGGTCCGGGCGTGCGCCACGTCGGCCTTGGGGAGGGTGAACGAGAGGTCCGTGGTGCCGTCGCGCGACACGTTCTGGACGATCATGTCGACGTTGATCGCCTCGTCCGCGACGGCGCGGAAGATCTTCGCCGCGACGCCCGGCTGGTCCGGCACGTCGGCCAGGGTGATCTTCGCCTCGGACTCGTCGTGGGCGACGCCCGAGATGATCGCCTGTTCCATCCGCTCGTCCTCCTCGGTGACCCACGTGCCGGGCTCCTCGGAGAACGAGGACCGCACGTGGACCATGACGCCGTGGTTCCGCGCGTACTCCACCGCTCGCAACTGCAGGACCTTCGCCCCGCTCGCGGCGAGCTCGAGCATCTCCTCGTAGGAGACCGCGTGGAGGCGCCGCGCGTCCGGAACGATACGCGGGTCGGCCGTGTAGACGCCGGCCACGTCCGTGTAGATCTCACACACCCTCGCGCCGAGGGCCGCCGCGAGGGCCACCGCGGTCGTGTCGGAGCCGCCCCGGCCCAGCGTGGTCACGTCGAACGCGGTCGACACTCCCTGGAAGCCGGCGACGATGACCACGTCGCCGCGCTCGAGCGCCTCGAGGACCCGGCCCGGCCGGATGTCGATGATCTTGGCCTTGCCGTGCACGGTGTCGGTGATGATCCCGGCCTGGCTCCCGGTGAAGCTGACCGCTCCCACGCCGTCGCCGTTGATGGCGATCGACAGCAGCGACATAGCGATCCGCTCGCCCGCGGTCAGGAGCAGGTCCAGCTCGCGCGAGACGGGGACGGGGGTGATCTCGTGGGCCATCGCCAGCAGCTGATCCGTGGTGTGTCCCATGGCCGAGACCACGACGACGACGTCGTTGCCCTCGCGCCGGGCGTCCACGACGCGGCGCGCCACCGACACGATCCGCTCGGTGTCGGCGACCGACGTTCCGCCGTACTTCTGCACGATGACACCCACGCGCCGAGGGTAACAGCGTGGAAAACGCTAGGCGGGACCCTCCTCCTGGGCTCGGTCGTCCGCCGTCGCGGGACGCTCGCCGCGGTCGAAGACGGCCTTGTAGGCGGCGGCGCGCCACCACGGAAGGCCCAGGCCACGCGCGACGTCGCCCGCCCCCTCGGTGCGCCGGATCGCGATCAGCACGGACACCGCGACCGCCATCGCCACGTAGGCGGTGGGCTGGTCCTGGAGCCAGGCGACCACCGGGACGCTCCCGAAGCCGACCGTCGAGAACAGCCCGGACTGCCGCAGCGCGATCCCCGCGCACATCGTCACCCCGGCCACGACCATCGGCAGCGGCACGAGCACCAGGTAGACGCCGGCCGTCGCGGCCAGACCCCGGCCGGCCATCGCACGCAGGTAGAACGGGAACGCGTGGCCGACGACGACCGCGACGCCGACCATGGCCACCCACGCGTCGGGGAGGTGGCCCCATCGCCGGGCGGCCAGCGGCAGCGCCATCCCCTTCGCGACGTCGACGATCGCCGCGAGCACCCCCCATCCTCCGGCGACCTTCCGGGTGAGCAGGATGTGCGCGTCGGCCTCGCTCGCCTCGCGATGCGATGCGCGGATGACCGCCGTCGCCCCCAGCGCCTGCGACACCAGCCACGTCGACGGGAACGTCCCGGCCAGGTATCCGCCGAGGATCCACAGGGCGTCCTGAAGCGTCATGGCTCAGTCGCAGAAGAACGCGAGCCCGACCAGGCCCGGGCCGGTGTGCGCGCCCACCACCGGCGTGCACTCGGTCACGTATCGCTCGACAACGTTCGCCCGTGCGGCCACCAGATCCATCATGGCACGGGCCTCCTCGGGGGCATCCACGTGGACCCCGGCGACGTGCACGGGCCGTCCCGCGACCTCCCCGAGGGACTCCTCGACGACCCGCGCCAGCGAACGGGCCCGGGTCCGGGGCCGGGCCACGGGGCCGGGCTCTCCGGCCCGGAACCGGAACACCGGCTTGATGTCCAGGCGCGTCGCGGCGTAGGCCTGAAGCTTCGTGACCCGGCCCGAGCGGCGGAGGAACTCGAACGTGTCGATGGACGCGTACATCCGGACCCGGTCGGCCACCTCGCTCGCGCGGGCGGCGACCTCGTCCTGCGTGGCGCCGTCCCGGGCGGCCCGGGCGGCCTCCATCGCCACGAACCCCTCGCCCATCGAGGCGCTGCCCGAGTCGATCACCACCACCCGGCGGGAGGACTGGCCGGCGGCCATCACCGCCGCCTGGTTCGTGAACGACACGCCCCCGGCCACCGTGACGCACACGACCTCGTCCGCGGGCGCGCGCTCGAAGGCCTCGCGGAAGTCTCCCGGGGAGGGCGCCGCGGTCGAGGCCAGCTCGCGGTCGCGGACCAGGCGGGCGTAGAAGTCCGACCCCACCAGGTCGACGCCGTCGCGGAACGAGCGCTCGCCGAACTTCAGATACATTGGCACGACTTCGATGCCGAGCTCCGCGGCGACGTCCTGGGGAATGTTCGCGGCGCTGTCGGTGACCACGGCGACCATCGGCAGGCTCCTCCTGATGCGTGAGGGGGATTCTGCCGCGTCCGGGCGATCCGCCCAAACCACCGGCCGATGCGCCGGGTCCTGAGGGCGCCCGGGTTCGCCCGGCTCCTCGCGGCTCAGGGCGTCACGGGACTCGGGGACTGGGTGGGCACCGTCGCCTTCATCGCGGCCGCCCGCGAGCTGACCGGCTCTCCCCTGGCGGTCGGCGCGGTGCTGGTGATCCGCCTGGTGCCCCCGATCTTCGCGGCGCCCGTCGGCGGGGCACTCGCCGACCGGTTCGACCGGCGGACGGTCATGGCCCTGAGCAGCGCCGGCCAGGCAGCGCTGATCGCGGCCGTCCCGTTCGTGGGCATCACCGGCCTGTACGTGCTCGCGTTCGCGCAGGAGTCGCTGGCCCTCGTGTTCTTCCCGGCCCGCGACGCAACGGTGCCCGACCTGGTGGCGAGGGAGGACCTGCCGACGGCCAACGGGCTGATCATGGCGTCGTCGTTCGCGTCGATCCCGTTCGCGTTCGCCCTGTTCTCGGGCCTGCGGCTCGTGGCCACCCACACGCCGGACTGGGTCCCGATCGCGGGCGTGCTGCGGGAGCATCCCCTGGCCGCGCCGTTCTTCTTCGACGCCGCCACGTTCGCGACGTGCGGCTTGCTGGTCCTGGGGCTGCCCGCGTCGCGCTCGCCGCAGCGCGAGGACGAGGGCGCGCTCCTGCGGGGGAGCCTGGACGGCTTCCGCCTGGCGCGGGGGAACCCGGTCCTGCGCGCGCTCGGGCTCGGTGTGGCCGTGGCGATGTTCGGGGGAGGCGTGCTGTTCGCGGTCGGGATCTCGTTCGTCCACGGGTCGCTCGGCGCCGGCGACGTCG
>JBBDTT010000093.1:0-7669 GCA_040904285.1 Actinomycetota bacterium | reverse complement strand
TCACCACCGCCCGGACCCGCGGGTCCGAGGCGCCGGCCACCCCCTCGAGGAGCCGGTCCACTCGCTTCCACGCCTTCAGCACTCCCGACGTGCCGACCAGCACGTCGCGCGGGCCCGCCCCCAACTCGGTGCGGACCTCGGCGCGGGCGCGGGCCGGGCGCAGGAGGCCGAAGTCGAGGCCGTTGGGAGTGACCGAGACGAGCGAGGGATCCAGCCGGTAGCGGCGCGCCGCGACGGTCGCCGCATGCGCGGTGTTGCCCGAGTAGCCGTGGAACCCCCATCGGAGCATCAGGCCGGCCGCCGCGTGCCGGAGCCGCTTCGCGGCCGTCCAGTCCCCTTCGACCTCGCCACCTCGGTTCGTGAAGACCCGCGTCGTGCCGCGCACCCGCAGGCTCGCGGCCATCAGGGCCGGCTCGGCCGAGTGGAAGTGGTGGACGTCCCAGCCTCGCAGGGCACGCGACCCGCGCGTGAGCGCGCGGAAGTCGGCGCCGCCGCGAAGCCCGAGGTCGATGACCGGCACACCGAGCAGCCGCACCCGCGACGCGTAGGGGCCGCGTCCCCTCCCGAGGGCCAACCCGGGCTCGATCGATCCGTCGGTCGCCTGGGACGCGACGAGCTGCGAGAGGGCGCGCTCGGCGCCGCCGACCTCTCCGCTCCACAGGAAATGAAGGACCCTCATGCCTCGGCTTCTGAGATACGGTGCGTCCGGCCCCGCGCCGGGAGCCCCGTGCGCCACAGGCCGCCGAGGATATCTGTTGGCCGAGATCACCCCGATCAGCCTGACCTACTTCGCGCCGCGCGACGTGATGATCCCGCGCGTCGCCCGGCAGTGCATCATGCGCTTCTGCGAGGCCCTGGCGGCGGCCGGCACCGACCTCGAGCTCGTGACCCTCGGCGTCCGCCTCCAGTTCGACGAGCCCACCGCCCATCGCAGCCTGTGGGACGTCTACGGGATCCGCAGGCCGTTCCCCATCCGCACCCTCTGGACCGGATTGCGCCAGGACTCCTCGACCCGGGCGGTAACGATCGCGCGCGCGGTGCGCTACGGCGCCCACGCCCTGCGCCACGGGCTGATCGGCCGGCGCCTCGCCAGACGCGAGCTCAACGTCTTGTTCGGGCGAAACCTGGGTTCCACCCGCGCCCTGCTCGCCGTCCGGCGGCGATTCCCGGGCCGAGTGCTGGTGGTTCTCGAGCTCCACGGCCCGGTGTCGCCGGCGGATCTGCCGCTCCTGCGACGGCTCGACGGGCTCATCTGCATCAGCGACCCGGTCGCCGAGGAGGCCATTTCCTTGGGGATCGACCCGGCTCGGGTGATGGTCGCGCACACCGGCGTGAAGCTGGAGCCGTTCGAAGATCTCGCCACGCGCGAGGAGGCCCGCGGCCGGCTAGGCCTCGCGCCCGGGCGGCTCGTCGTCTACACCGGCAAGGTCCACCGCGACTCGGGCGAGGTGCGACTGCTCGTGGAGACCGCCAGGAGGCTGTCCGGAGACGTGACACTCCTGATCGTCGGAGGGCGCGAGGACCAGGTCCAGACCCTCCGGGCGCGGGTCGCGTCGGAGGGCCCGCCGAACGTGACCTTCGAGGGTTTCGTGGCGCCGGCCGACGTCTCCCTCTATCAGGCGGCCGCCGACGCGCTCGTCCTGTACTACCCGAGCGCCGACCCCCTCCTCGACTACCGCTCTCCCGCCAAGCTGTGGGAGTACCTCGCGGCGGGACGGCCCGTCGTGAGCGTGGACTCCCGGTCGCTCAGGCGGATCCTCGAGCCGGACGCCGGGGTGCTGGTCCCTCCGGACGACCCCGGCGCGCTCGCCGAGGCGCTCCTGGGCGTCCTCGACGATCCCTCGAGAGCCCGCAGTCTGGCCGAGGCCGGCGCGCGGCTCGCCCGCGATCACAGCTGGGACGCCCGGGCCCGGCAGACGCTCGCGTTCGTCGAGCGGCTCCGCTCGATGCCCCGGCCTGGCTAACGGGGACGCCGGCCCAGGAAATACATCGTCTGCCCGAAGGCCGGCGCCAGCGTCGCAGGCACCATCACGTGCTTCCGGTCCTTCTTCTTCATCAACGTTCGCCGGACGACGTTGGCGCCGATCGCCGGCGAGGAGAAGCGCTCCGTCACGATCTCCAGGCCCGTTCGCCGGAAGAGACGGCGCATGGTGGCGATCGTGAAGAAGCGGTAGTGGTAGCCCTCGGCGACCGGCGCCCGTCCGGCCATCCCGGCCAGCCGGTCCTTCACGAAGCCCACGTTCGGGGTCGACAGGACCAGGAGCCCCCCCGGCTTGAGCACCCGCCGGCCCTCGGCCAGGAGGTGCTCGGAGGTGACCACGTGCTCGATGACCTCGAGCATCCCGACCACGTCGTACGTCGAGTCCTCGATGCCGGGTAGGCCCTCGTTCAGGTCGACCCTGTGCGCGCCGAAGCCCGCGGCGCGGGCGTTCTCCACGTTCTGCTCCGAGAGATCGGCCAGGTCCGTGGCGTATCCCTTCGATCGAAGCACCTCCGCGAACTCGGCCATGCCACCCCCGACGTCGAGGGCGCGTGCGCCGTCCGCCGCCGGCGGGACCATCGCTCCCGCCACCTTGAACCGGAACAACCCCGGTCGGGCCCGGCGGGCACCCTGGACGTCCTGCGCCGGATGGGCCACGTTCACGTGCCTCAGTGGGTTCGATTCGAGCGGGTCGATCGGCGCGCCTCCGTGGGGTGGCCGGTTCGGGGCCCGAAGGATACCCGGCGCTGCGACCCGCGCGGCGCCGGTCGAGTACCGTTGCCCCGACCCATGGGAGCGCTGAACGTCGGCATCGTGGGCCTCGGGTACTGGGGGCCCAACCTGCTCCGGAACTTCCGGGCCATCGAGGCCTGCCGCGTCGCCGCGATGGCCGACTCGAACCCGGCCCGTCTGGTCGAACCCTCGCGGGTCTACCCGGACGTCCGCACGTACGGCTCCGCCGAGGAGCTCATCGACGACCCCGAGTTGGACGCGGTGGCTCTGGCCCTCCCGGCGGCGCTGCTCCCCGGCCTGTCGTGCCGGGCGCTCGACGCCGGCAAGCACGTGATCGTCGAGAAGCCGATGGCCGACACGCTCGAGGCGGGGCGGGCGATGGTCGAGGCCGCCGAGGGGCGCGACCGCGTCGCGATGGTGGACTTCACCTTCGTCTACAGCCCGCCCGTCCGCTACCTCCGCACGCTCGTCGAGGAGGGCCGGGTGGGTGAACCCCACTACTACCAGTCCACCCGGATCAACCTGGGCCGGTTCCAGCCCGACGTGGACGTGATCTGGGACCTGGTCGTCCACGACGTGGCGATCCTGGCCTACGTCCTGGGCCGCGACCCCGAGACGGTCCTCGCGACCGGGCGGGGGAAGGGCGCAGCCGCGGTCGACACGGCCCACGTGACCCTCGCCTACGCCGACGGATTCCAGGCGTTCATCCACGTCTCGTGGCTGGCGCCGATCAAGGTGCGAACGGCGCTGCTGGCGGGCCGCGCAGGGATGGTGCTCTACGACGACGTCCACCCCGACGAGAAGATCCGGGTCTACGGCCTGCAGGAGGCGTTCGATCCCGGCTCCGAGGACGCGATCGTCCCGACGTTCCGGCTCGGGGACGTGACGGTGCCCCGGCTTCCGGCCGAGGAACCGCTGCGCACGATGGCGAACGCGTTCGTGGACGCGGTGGCCGGCGGTCCGCCACCCCCGACCGACTGGCGGTTCGGTCTGCGGGTCCTCGCCGTGCTCGACGCCGCTCGCCGCTCGCTGGAATCCGGCGAGAGAGCCCGGGTCGACTCGGTGGTGGCCGCCCCATGACCGACTCGCCGACGAAGCGCATCCGCGACGACGTCGTCCTCGGCGAGGGCGCTCGGATCATGGACTTCGTCAACCTCTACGGGTGCACGATCGGCGACGAGACCCTGGTGGGTCCCTTCGTCGAGATCCAGGAAGACGTCCGGGTCGGCCGGCGCTGCAAGATCGAGAGCCACTCGTTCGTCTGCTCGGGAACGACCATCGAGGACGAGGTCTTCGTCGGCCACCACGTGACGTTCACGAACGACCGGCGGCCTGCCGCCACGAACGAGGCGGGCGAGCCGAAGGGCCCCGGCGACTGGACGCTCGAGCCGTCCACCGTGGAGCGCCGGGCCTCGATCGGCAGCGGCGCGATCATCCTGCCGGGCGTTCGGATCGGAGCCGGCGCGCTGGTAGGCGCGGGAGCGGTCGTCACCCGCGACGTGGCGCCGGGCTCCGTCGTGGCGGGCAACCCTGCCCGCGAGGTCCCGCCGTGACTGAGGCGGGCGTTCCCCTGTTCGACCCGGTCGCGGAGCACGCGGAGATCGGCGACGGCGTCGAGGCGGCGGTCCTTCGAGTGGTGCGGTCGGGCCGGTTCATCGGCGGGCCGGAGGTGGTGGCCTTCGAGGCGGAGTTCGGCGCGACGATCGAGGGCCGGGCCGTGGCCGGCTGCGGCTCCGGGACCGACGCGCTGCAGCTCGCGTTGGTCGCCCTCGGCGTCGGGCCCGGCGACGAGGTGGTCCTGCCGGCCAACACCTTCACCGCCACGGCGATGGCCGTCGAGGCGATCGGCGGCGTCCCGGTCGTGTGCGACATCGATCCCGACCTCTACGTGATGACGGCGGACCTGGTCGAGCCGGTGCTCTCGCGGGCCACCCGGGCGATCGTCCCGGTGCATCTGTACGGACACCCCGCACCCATGCCGGAGCTGATGGCGCTCGCCGAGGCCAGGGGCCTGGGCGTGCTCGAGGACGCCGCGCAGGCGCACGGCTCGTCCGTGGACGGGCGGCCCTCGGGGGCGTGGGGCCACGCCGCGGCGTTCAGCTTCTATCCCTCGAAGAACCTCGGCGCCTACGGGGACGCGGGGGCGGTCGCGGGCGACCCCGAGCTCGTCCAGCGGATCCGAGTCCTGCGCGACCTTGGCCGAGACGCACGCGGCGCGCACGTCGAGGTGGCTCGCAACAGCCGCCTGGACGCCATTCAGGCCGCGGTGCTGCGCACCAAGCTTCCCCTCCTGACCGGATGGGTCGAGCGGCGCCGGGCGCTGGCCGCCGGCTATCGCGAACTGCTCGCGGACCTACCGCTCGAGCTGCCCCTCGTGGGCCCGTGGGCCGAGCACTCGTATCACCTCTTCGTGGTCCGGGTCCCGGGCGACCGCGACGCGATCCGCCGGACCCTCGCCGCGGAGGGCATCGAGGCGGGCGTGCATTACCCGACGCCGATCCATCTCCAGGCCGCACACGCCGGCCGGATCAAGGTTCCCGCAGGAGCGCCCGTGGCCGAGGCCCACGCCGGCCGGATCCTTTCGCTGCCGCTGTATCCGCAGATGAATCGGAAGGCCCTCGTTCGGGTGACCGACGCGCTCCGGCGGGCCCTCGCCGCCTGAGGGCGTGCCGTCCCCGGCCCCGCGTCTGGTGGTCTCCTCATTCGACCCCCGGGCGGACCTGGCCGTCCAGGCCCTCGCGCAGGGCCCGTCACGTGCCGAGCTGGAGCTCACCGGGGACCGCGATCGGCCGGACCTCGATCTCCTGATCCGGGTCCACGGTCGACAGGACCGGGTCCGTCGGGTTCCCGGTGATCCGACCATGCCGCTCGGGATCGATCCCGAACGCTTCGCCGGCGCCGTCGAGGCGCTGTTCGGACCGGACGACCCGGCCGCTCCCATCGGCGCCGACGACGCGTGGCTCGCCGGGGAGCGGATCCTGATCGTCACGAACCACCCGGCGCACTACCGGATCCCGCTCTTCAACCGAATGGCCGAGCGCGTGCAGGCCGCAGGTGGCGCGTTTCGCGTGCTGTTCCAGTCGGCTGGGTACGCCCGGCGCGCGTGGATGCGCCCGGCACCGATGACGTTCGACCACCGCGTCCTGCGGGTGATCGGGATCCGGTTGAGCACGGCACGACATCCGTTCGTCCCTCTCAATCTAGCGGCGGAGGTCCGGCGGTTCCGGCCCAGCATCATCGCGTCCGGCGGCTTCTCGCCCGTCGTGTCCGGCCGCCTGGCCCGCCAGGCCTTGCGCGCCGGGATCCCGTTCGGACTGTGGAGCGGAGAGACGCCGGCCACCGCCCGGACGCGCGCCGCGGGACGTCGCGAGGCGCGCAGCGGCCTGGCAGAGCGGGCGACCTTCGGACTGGCGTACGGCGCGCTCAGCCGCGAGTACCTCCGCGAGCTGAACCCGGGCCTGCCGGTGGCGATCGTCCGCAACACGACCGTTCCACCCGTCGCCTCCGGGGCACCTCTGGAGCCCGGCGCGGGCCCGCATCTCCTCACGGTCGCCGACCTGTCCACGCCCGGGAAGGGCATCGAGACGCTCATCCGTGCCCTGGCGGAGATCACGGACCGGCCGTGGACGCTGACCGTCGCCGGCGGAGGGCGGGGGCTCGCCGCCCTGCGCGCCGAGGCGGAGGCGCTGGGCGGCCGGGTGCGGTTCACCGGCGCCGTGCCGTCGAACCGCATCGGCGGGTTGTTCGCCGGCGCCGACGTCTACGCGTTCCCATCGCGCGTGGACGTCTTCGGGCTGGTGCTGGTCGAGGCGATGGCCCACGGCCTTCCCGTCCTCACCGGGCGACGACCGGGGGCGGTGGCCGATCTGTGCCACCACGACGGGAACGCGATGGTGATCGAGGACGACTCCCCCGAGGCGTGGCGCGACGCACTCGCGCACCTGCTGGACGACGCTGCCCTCCGCGAACGGATCGGTGCCGCCGGCCGGAGGACGATCGAACGCCGATGGACGATCGAGCACTCCGCGGACGCGTTCCTGGCCGGGCTTCGTCTCGGACGGCTCACCGGCCCCTAGGATGACGCTCATGGCCGTCGCGACGCGTTCGCCGGCGCCGCTCGCCGACGAGGCACCCCTCCCCGAGGGGCCCCTCCAGGGAACCGACCGGATGTCGCGGAACCTGGTGCTGCTCAGCCTCGTCGCCGTGTGCACCGTGCGGCTGTTCACGGAGAAGTTCGCGATCCTGCCGGGGATCGCGAATTTCGTCGACGTCCCCATCGTGGGCCTGCTGCTGGTCTATGCGTTCGTCGTTCCGCAGACGGTCCGATCCGCCACCCGGCGGCCCCCCAGCTACGTCCTGCCGCTGGGCGCTTTCGTCCTGTTGTGGGGGATCTCCGCGGTCATCAACCAGCAGCGCGTGCAGGCGCTGCCCGCGCTGCTGTTCCTGTACGGGTTCGCCTCGCCCCTGATCGTCTACCGCGTCGTCTACCGGATCTGGCCGGCCGGGTCCGCCCGGGCGCTGTCGCGCACCATCCTCGGCCTCGTCGCGCTGCAGTTCGCCGTCGTCGGCCTGATCGACATGCCCCGATTCATCGCCGCCGGCCAGAACCCCGACCTCATCAGCGGCACATTCGGGCTCAACCCCTATCAGCTCGTCTTCCTCCTGCTGGTCTTCGCCGGCGTGCTGACGGGCGCCGTGGCCTTCGAACGGCGGAGCCTGACGAAGCGGTTCTGGATCCCGCTCGCCCTGACGACCGTGCTCGTCATCTTGCTGGCCCAGTACCGGGCCCTCCTGCTGGCCACCGGCCTGGTGGTCGTGCTGCTGGCTTGGATGGTCGGCCGGGTCCGCGGCCGGGGACCGCTCATCGCCGCGGGATTCGTCCTGGCCACCATGCTCGTCTTCTCGTACGTGGTCACCTCGCTGGACTTCCTGAAATTCGGGCAGGCGGTCGAGGCG
>JBBDTT010000092.1:0-7682 GCA_040904285.1 Actinomycetota bacterium | reverse complement strand
TCGTGGCCGCGGGTGATCCTGCCGACGACGATCGCGGCCTACTCGGTCATCGGCGAGCGCGAGCAGGGCACCCTCGAGCCGCTCCTCACCACGCCCGCCACCGACCGCGAGATCCTGCTGAGCAAGGCGGCGGCCGCCACGGTCCCGGGGATCGCGATGACGTGGGTGCTGTTCACCATCTTCGCGACGATCCTGTCCGCGTTCGCCCGTCCGGCGATCCGCGACGGCATCCTGACGGGGCAGACGCTCGTCGCGGTGGGGGTGCTCGCCCCGACACTGGGAATCCTCGCGATCGAGCTGTCGATGATCGTCTCGGCCCGGTCCACGGACATCCGCGTCGCCCAGCAGCTGTCGGCGCTGAGCGTGCTGCCGGCCGTGATCGTCACCTCGCTGTTCACGTACGGCGTGTTCCGGGCGAGCATCGGCCGCTACCTGGTGTTCGCGGGCATCATCGCCGCGGTCGACCTGGCCGGATGGCGGATGGTCACCGGCCTGTTCGACCGGGACCGCGTCCTGACCCGCTATGGGGGCTGAGGCCGCGGGCTACCGCTCGATGGGCACGCCGACCAGGGAGCCGTACTCGGTCCACGAGCCGTCGTAGTTCTTGACGTTTCCGAACCCGAGCAGCTCGGTGAGGGCGAACCACGTGTGGCTCGAGCGCTCGCCGATCCGGCAGTACGCGATGACCTCGCCGTCGCCCGTGATCCCCTGCTCCTCGTAGAGCTTCTTCAGCTCGTCCGCCGTCTTGAACGTGCCGTCGTCGTTGGCGGCCTGGCCCCACGGGATGTTCGCGGCGCCGGGGATGTGCCCGGGGACCTGGGCCTGCTCCTGGGGAAGGTGGTCGGGGGCGAGCTTCTCGCCGCGGAACTCCTCCGGGGAGCGGACGTCGACCAGACCCACCTTGCCGATCTTGTCGACGACCTCGTCGCGGTAGGCGCGGATGGCCTCGTTCTTGTCGCCCGACACCGAGGCGTCGCCGGCGGGGTAGCTGGGCACGTCCGCGGTGAGCTCCCGGTTCTCGAGCTCCCACTTCTTGCGTCCGCCGTTCAGCAGCTTGACGTTGTCCACCCCGAGGTACTTCAGGATCCAGTACGCGTAGGCGGCGAACCAGTTGTTGTTGCCGCCGTACAGCACGACCGTCGCGTCGGCGCCGACGCCGGCGTGCGAGAGAAGCTGGCCGAGCTCCTCCTGGCTGAGGTACTCCCGGCGGAGCTTGTCGTGCAGGTCGGTCGCCCAGTTCCAGCCGACCGCGCCCTTGATGTGCCCCTTCTCGTAGGCGGTGGTGTCCTCGTCGACCTCGATCAGCCGAACGGCGGGATCCTCGAGGTGCTCCTCGAGCCAGTCGGTCTCGACCAGCGCTCCGGGGTTCGCGTACTCCGCCATCAGGGCCTCCTCAGAATGGGAAGCCGCGATTCTGCACCAGAATAGTCGGAAATTGCAACTGCAACGATCCGGCGGGAGGGCTCGCCGGCCTACCCGTGCCCGGCCCCCCAGTCGGGGGTGACGTCGAAGGAGGGCAGGTGGGTGAGGACGCGGAGGCCTCCCCCGTCGGCGTTCATGACCGCGACGTCCAGGTCCAGGCGCTCATCCGGGCCGAGACGACGCCGGAGCTCGCAGGTGATCCTCCGCCCGTCCGGCGAGAACGAGGCGTCGTAGAAGGTGATGCTCGTGTCGAAGGTCAGTCGGCGAAGGCCGGTCCCGTCGGGCCGGATCGTGTAGAGCTGACTCGGCCCGGGCACGTCATCGAGGCTGTTGAACAGGATCACCGAACCGTCCGGAGCCCAGTCCGCGTGCCCGGCCCCCAGGGACCAGGGCGTCAGCCGGTGCAGCCCCGACCCATCGGGGCGGACCAGGAACAACGCGCTCGTGCCGTCGCGCCGGATCCCGGTGAAGGCGATCCGTTCCCCGTCGGGCGAGTACTGCGGGTCCCAGTCGAACGTCGGCGCGTGAACCACCTTGCGCTGCCCGGTTCCGTCGGCTTGCATGCGCCAGATGTCCCACTGCCCGTCCCGGTTGCTGGTGAACGCGATCTCCGAGGCCGTCGGTCCGAAGCCGGGTACCCCATCGAAGCCCCTCGTCCGCGTGAGCTGGCGCTCGCCGGAACCTGCGGCATCCATGACCCAGACGTCCCAATTGCCGATGAAGTTGAGGTCCTGTCCGGACGAGCGACCGAAGGCCATCGTGGAGCCGTCCGGAGACCAGTCCGGGGCATAGTTGTGCGCCTCCGCGTTCGTCAGCTGCCGGACGTCGGACCCGTCCGGGCGCATGGAGTAGAGCTGCAGGAGCCCTGTCCGGTCGCTCCCGAAGGCGAGGCGTCCGGGAACCCCCGGCATGGTCGCGCGCGCGGTCTGCGACGGAATGGCGAGGGCGAACAGAACCAGAAGGGCGATCATCCCGCCGCGCCGCATCGCGCTCCGCGGCATCATCGCTAGAAGTAGCCGAGGGCGGCCTTGGCCTCCTCGCTCATCATCTCGGGAGTCCACGGCGGGCGCAGGACCATCTCGGCCTCGACCTTGTCGACGCCGTCGACGCCGGAGAGCAGCTCCTGCATCTGGGCCTCGATCATGGGTCCGATCGGGCATCCCATCGTGGTCAGGGTGTAGGTGATGTGCACGGTGTCGTCGGCGATCGTGACGTCGTAGACCAGGCCGAGGTCCACGATGTTCACCCCGAGCTCGGGGTCGAGGACCTCCTTGAGGGCCTCCAGGACCTGCTCGCGGGTGACCGGTCCGCCGTTGGTCGAGCCCTCCTTCGCGGGGGCCCTGAGCTTGTCATCGGCCTCGGCGCGGGCCGCCGCGGTGACCTCGGTTGGGCTCGTCTCCTGCATCTTCGACACCTCCACTCGACTATTCTACGGGCGCCTGCACGAACCACCCCCCGCGCCTGGAGAAGGAGCTGTCGTGCGCGTCCTGATCGTCGACGACCACCCGATGACCCGCGAGGGCCTGCGCGGCGCGCTCATCGGGGCGGACGACATCGAGGTCGTGGGCGAGGCGACGGACGGCGAGGAGGCCGTGGAGCAGGCGACGAAGCTCAAGCCCGACGTCATCTTCATGGACATCCGGATGCCGAAGATGTCCGGCCTGGAGGCCACCAGGGCGATCCGGGCCACGCTGCCGGACACGAAGGTCATCCTGTTCACGGTCGAGGACTCCCGGGTCACGATCTCCGAGGCCATCCAGGCCGGGGTGAACGGCTACCTGCTGAAGGACGTGTCCGCCGACGAGCTGATCAAGGCAGCGCGGTTGGCCATGGAGGGCAAGGCGATCATCCACCCCGCGCTGACCCAGGCCTTCATCGAGGAGGCACAGTCCGCCGGCCGCAAGCACGAGGAGCCGCTGTCTCCCCGCGAGACCGAGATCCTGCAGATGGTCGCGTACGGCTCCACCACCAAGGAGGTCGCCTCGAAGCTCACGATCTCGCCGCACACGGTGAAGACCCACCTGGAGCGGATCTTCGAGAAGCTTCGAGCGAACGACCGGGCCGAGGCCGTGGCCATCGCCCTGCGCCGCGGCCTGGTCGAGTAGCCGACGCTCAGCGACCCGGCCCGATCCCCGGCACCTGCAGAACCACGGTTGGCCGACCCGTGACCGCGTGGGGATAGACCTCGGCCTCGATCCCGTAGACCTCGGCCAGGAACCGCCGGGTGAGGACCTGCTCGGGCGGGCCGGCCGCCACCACCCGTCCGCCGGCCAGGGCGTGCACCCGGTCGCACACGGCGGCGGCCAGGTTCAGGTCGTGGAAGACGACCAGGACGGCCTTCGCCTGGTCGCGGGCCATCCCCGCGACCAGCTGCAGGGCCTCGACGATGTGACGCAGGTCCAGGTGGGTGGTCGGTTCGTCCATCAGGACCACCGGCGCGTCCTGGGCGAGGGCCTGGGCGATGACCGAGCGCTGGCGCTCCCCGCCCGAGAGCTCGTCGAGGGGCCGGTCGGCCAGGTGGGCGATGTCGGCCATCTCCATCGCTCGCCGGGCGTGCGCCCAGTCCTCCTCGGACCCGCTCCCCCACGATGAGAGGTAGGGAGCCCGCCCCAGCAGGACGGTCTCCCGCACGGTGAACGGGAACGCGGCCGACAGCTCTTGAGGGACCACGGCGACCAGGCGGGCCGCCTCCCGGGGGCGAAGGCCGTAGAGGTCGCGCCCGGCGACGCGCACCCCGCCCGACCACGGTTTCAACGCGCGCGACGCGACGCGGAGCAGCGTGGTCTTCCCCGAGCCGTTCGGCCCGATCAGGCCCACGACCTGGCCGGCCGCGACCTCGATCGAGACGTCGCGGACCGCCTCGCGCCGTCCGTAGCCCGCGGTCACCCCGGACACGACCAGCAACGGCTCAGGCATGGGCGCTGGCCTCCCGCTGCTCGCGGCGGAGCAGCCACAGGAAGAACGGCCCGCCCAGCAGGGCGGTGACGGCGCCCACCGGGATCTCCTCCGGGCTCACCACCACCCGGGACGCCAGGTCGGCCAGGATCATGAACGAGGCCCCGCCGAGGACCACGGAGGGCAGCAGGATCCGGTGGTCGGGCCCGCCCACCAGCCGGAGGATGTGCGGCGTCATCAGGCCGACGAAGCCGATCAGCCCCGAGACGCTCACCGCCGCCGCGGCCAGCAGCGAGCCCACGACGAGCATCACCCGCTTGAACCGTTCGACGTCCAGGCCGAGCTGGCCGGAGCGCTCCTCCCCCAGCAGGGACAGGTTCAGGTGACCCGCGAACAGCGCCGCGGCCAGGAGCCCGGCCCCGACCAGGGGGCCGGCGATCGCGATGGCCCCCCAGCCACGCTGCCCCAGACCCCCCAGGAGCCAGAAGTAGATCGACTGCACCGACTGGCTGCTGAAGCTCATCACCAGGGTCATGCACGCGGAGATCACGGCGGCCACCGCGATCCCGCCGAGCAGCAGCGTGGTCACGTGGACCGTCGGCCCGATGCGGGCCAGCCGGTAGACGAGGAACGCCGTGAGGAGCGCGCCAACGAACGCCGCGCCGGAGACGGCCAGCCCCCCCAGGGCGCCGGCCGTCCCGGTCAGCAGGACCGCGATGGCCCCGAGGGCCGCCCCGCTCGACACCCCGATGATCGCGGGGTCGGCCAGCGCGTTGCGGAACAGGGCCTGGAACACCGCGCCGGACACGGCGAGGGCCGCCCCGACGATCCCGGCCAGCACGACGCGGGGCAGCCGGAGCTGGAACAGGATCACCGCGGTCGTGTCCGGAACGTTGTCGGGCGGCCCGGCGAGCCCGAGCTTCCACGCGAACAGCCGGACGATCGTCGCCGGCGAGATCCGCACGGCCCCGGCGGCGACGGCGACGAGGACGGAGCCGGCCAGGAGCAGGGCGAGGGCGGCCAGGAGCCCCCGGCCGCCTCGCCGCCTGCCGTTCCTGGCGCCGGCCTCGCGCACCCGCCTACTCCGGGTGGAGCGCGTCGGCCAGCGCCTCCAGGCCGTCGACGACCCTCGGCCCCGCCCGCGAGATGAGGTCCGAGTCGATCAGGAAGACACGGTCCTCCTCGACGCTGGTCAAAGCGTCGAACCCGTCTCGCCGCTTCACCGCCTGGACCGTCGAGCCGGATTCCGAGGACACCAGGTAGACCTCGGGATCGTCCTCGAGGAGCGCCTCGACCGACCACTGCGGGAAGGCGTCGCTCGCATCCGAGGTGACGGGCTCGCATCCCGCCGTCTCCAGCAGGTCGTAGATGAACGAGCCCGGTCCGACCGTGAAGAACCCGCCCTGGAACCCGACCTCGAAGAAACAGCTCACCGCGGGCTCCTCACCGACGCGGACCTCGATGCTCCCGGCCTGGTCGGCCATGTCCGCCACCAACTCGTCGGCCTCGGCGTTCGCGCCGGTCAGCCGGCCCACCGTCTGGAGGTCGTGCAGGAGATCATCGAACGTGTTCGCCTGCAGGGTGAACACCGCGATGTCCTGCTCGCGCAGGCGCTGCTTCCAGTCCTCACCGCCGCCGAAGCCGTCCAGGACCAGGTCGGCCTCGAGCTGGACCACCTTCTCGACGTTCGGCTGGAAGTTCGATCCGCCGATGTGCTCGATCTCCGCCGCCTCGGCCGGGAAGTTGTCGAAGTCGCCCGAGACGCCGACGACCTGCTCGCCGAGGTCGAGCGCGAAGAGGGCCTCGGTCAGTGAGGGGGCCCAGGTCACGATCCGCTCGGGGGCCTCCTGGAGCTCGACCGTGACGCCCTCATCGTCCGTCAGCGAGAGCGGAAACGTGGGCTCGGGCGGCGATTCCGGCGGGGTGTCGGCGGGCTGTGGCAGGCACGCCGTGGCCAACAATGCCACGAGCGCCACGAGGATGAGACGGGAACGCATGGAACCTCCCCTCTGGCCGAACGCGCGGCCAGCTCGGGCGGCCCCGAGGCAGGTCTCCTGGCTCCCGGATCATCGCTCCCCCGAACCTTCCCGGGACCTGTCGTCCCAGTGGCATCTCTCGGGGTCGCTCCCCGGTCACAGTGGCGCGACCGCGCCGGAATCTCACCGGCTTCCCTCTTCGCCCCGGACGGATTGCCCGCCGCCGGAGCACCTCAGGACTCGCGTTGGTACGTGGCCGGATTCTAGCCCCCCGGATGCTTGGCTTCCGAAGGGCCGCGGGGGAGACTCCGGAGATGGCCGAGCTCGAGACCCTCATCACCCGGCGGTTGCGGATGGTGAGGAACCCGCCGCGCTGAACCCGCGTCCAAGGGGCATGCGTCGGACCCCGCTCCTCCTGATGGTGGTGGCCCTCCTGGCCGGCTGCGCGCGGGCGAGCGGGCCCGGGGACCAGATCACGCCGGACACCCCGACGCCCACGACGCCGGGCCCGGTGGTGAACCTCGAGATCAGCTGCCAGGTGTTCTACCGGGACAACGTCGAGGAGAGCCCCGACGAGGGGGAGAGCGTCACGCTGGTGAGCGACGGCGACGTCGGCCGGATCGAGCGCGGAGCGCTCGTGTTCGAGGCCCGCTACCTGGACGACGGGTTCGAGGGACGCGCCCTGTCGATCCACGTGACCGAGGGCGACCGCCCCGTCAGCACACACCTCTATCAGCTGCGTCGCGACGAGACGCCCGTCAACGAGTTCGAGGGCGGCCACGGATTCACCGGCCTGGCCTACTCGTACTCCTCCCACGGCGCCGAGCTCCAGCACTTCTGCACGGCGCGCGCCCTGCGCGACCAGTAAGACCGCCTACTGCTCGAGGGCGAGGCCGAGCCCCTCGACGTCTCCGGCCGACCGGAGCTTCTCGACGTCGGGGCGAAACATCTGCTACCTACTTCGGGCTGGAGTCCACGAACGGCGGGCGGACGACGTCCGCCGGAGCGCGCCGGCCGCGCACGTCGATCTCGACGCGGTCGCCGGCGTCGAAGCGGTCGCGCGGCGCGAGGTAGCCCATGGCGATCCCCACGCGAAGCGTCGGGCTGAACGTTCCGCTCGTCGTCTCGCCGACGCGCTCGTCCCCGTCGAAGATCCCGTAGTGGGCCCGGGGGATGAGCTTGCCCTCCACGCGAAGGCCCCACAGCCGGTCGGGGATCCCCGCCTCCTTCTGCCGCTCGATCGCGGCCCGGCCCCGGAACTCGGTGTCCATGGCCACCGCCCACGACAACCCGGCCTGGAGCGGCGTGCGCGACTCGTCGATGTCGTTGCCGTGGAGCGGGTAGCCCATCTCCAGGCGCAGCGTGTCGCGCGCTCCCAGCCCCACCGGC
>JBBDTT010000091.1:0-7789 GCA_040904285.1 Actinomycetota bacterium | reverse complement strand
GGAAGACGCACGACTTCGCCGAGGGAATCGCCGCGTTCCTGGAGAAGCGGGAGCCGAACTTCACCGGCGAGTAGCGCTACTCGGTGGCGGCCTTCAGGGCCTCGATCCGGGCCCGGATCTCCGGCACCTCGACCAGGCGCTGGTAGAAGAACTGGTTGACCATCTCGCTGACCTCGTCGACCGCGGCGCGCACGTGGATCGCGCGGTCGGCGGGATCGCCGCCGGTGAGGAGGTTCTCCCGGATGTGGGTGAGGCGGTCGACGATCGCGACCTCGAGGTCGTCGGGGACCGCCCCCTGAACGGAGTCGATCAGCGCGTCGGCCTGGGCCACCAGGGTGTCGAGCGGCACGTCGGAGCCCTCGCCGGCGCCCTCGTCGAGCGAGCGGATCAGCGCGGCGACCTGGTACAGGACGGTGGCCGGCTCGTCGAAGAGCTCGCGGAGGTAGGCCGCCTCGTCGTAGTGCCCCGTCAGGCGGAACACGTTGTACAGGCGCTTGGCCACCTTGCCGTAGTTGGCCGGGTCGTTGGCGTACTTGTGGACCTCGTGCTCGAGCTGCTCGACGTACTGGTCCATCGCGTCGCCCATCAGGTTCTTGGCGACCTTCGAGAAGACCGGGATGGACGACGCGTCCAGGTAGACCTCCTGGAAGTACGGATCGAGATACCCGTCGAGGGGCGTGATCGAGCCGTCGGGCGCCTCCCAGGTGACGTCGAACATGTTGCTGGCGTTGGTCAGGCGCCGGCGGATCGGGTCGGCGACGATCCAGTCGAGCTTGCACCATCCCGGGTCGGCGGCGAGCTCATCCCAGGTGATCGTCCCGTCCGAGCCGTCGGCCTCCTGCACCTCGATGCTGCCGGCCTGGACCTCGGCCGCGCTCCACGCCACGGGCGAGCCCTTCGACCGGGCCTTCCCGGCGTGCTCGACATCGCGCGGGTAGTTGCCCCACTTCGCCTCGATGAACCGATGCGTCGGGAAGTCCAGCGTGTCGAGGACCTTCTGTCGCAACGCGCTCGCCAAGATCGCGCAGGCCTCCTCGCGTGAGGCGGCCAGGATGTTGATGCGCTCGAAGAAGTCGGCGTCGCCCGGGAAGGTCTGGATCTTCGACTGGGCGGCCGATCCCGACAGCGCGATGGCCGTCTCGACGATACCCGGCTGGTCCGGGATCTCCACGATCTCCGCGATCCGGCGGAACCGGTCCAGCTCGCGGGGACTGAAGTCGAGCATCGTCACCCGGTGGCCGTAGACGCCGGTCTCGGTGTCGAGAACGACGTCGCCGATGCCGGTGTCCTCGGCGGCCATCGCCTCGAGCCACCGAGTGGCCTCCTGCTCGTCCATCTCGATGCCGCACCGCTTCGCGGACTCCAGGACGCGGGCGAGCTCCTCCTGGGGGGTGGGCTCGGCGAGGGTCGGCGTGTCGTCCATCGCGGGGGAGCCTAGTCCGATCGGGATCGACGGTCAGTCAGATCTGCTTCAGCGCGTCCGCCATCAGGTTGCCGAAGACACGGGCACCCGTGGGGAACGAGTGGATCGTGTCGGCCAGCACGTCGATCGGCACACCGGCCTTGATCGCCAGGACCCACTCGTGGATCAGCTCGCTCGCGCCGGGGCAGGCCGCGAAGGCGCCCATCAGGGTGCGGCGCTCGCGGTCGACGACGGCCGTCACGTGCCCGGGGGCTCCCTCGCGAAGATCGCGGGTCGGCGTCTCGATGGTGAAGCCGCGGGCGGTGGTCGAGAAGTCGGCCGTGACCTCGAAGGCGTCGATGCCCCGATCCCTCGCCTCGTCCTCGGTCAGGCCGACGGCGCCGGTCTCCGGGTCGGTGTAGGTGCATTTCGGCACCGAGACCAGGTCGGCGCGAACCTCGTGGCCGAGGGCGTTGCGCACGGCGATCCGGCCCTGGTAGTCGGCCACATGGGTGAACTGCAACCCCCCCGCGGCGTCTCCCGCCACGAAGGTCCCGTCGGCGACCCGCAGCCGCTCGTCGGGGGCGGGCACCCCTCGCTCGTCGAGCTCGACACCCGCCTCCTCGACGCCCAGGTCGGCGAGCCCGATCGGCGCCCGCCCGACGGCCACCACGAGCTCGGACGCCTCGACGGTGGATCCGTCCGACAAGCGGATCCGCCGGCCGGCGCCCGCCGCCTCGACCGACTCCGCACGGACGCCCAGACGCAGTTCCACACCCTCGCGGTCGAGCTGGTCTGCAACGAAACCGGAGCTGCGAGGATGGTCCCGGGCCAGGATCCGGTCGTTGCCCTCGATGACGGTGGTCTTCACGCCGAACCGGGCGTAGACCTGGGCCATCTCGATGCCCACCGGGCCGCCCCCCATGATCGCGATGCTCGAGGGGAGGTGGCGCAAGGAGGTCGCCTCGCGGCTCGTCCAGTAGCCGGCCTCGACCAGGCCGGGGATCGGGGGGATCACGGGCGCCGAGCCGGTGGCCACGATCATCGACGTCGTCTCGAGCGTGCGGGGCGAGCCGCCGTCCTTCGGGCGGACCTCCACGCGGCCCCGCCCGGTGATCCGGGCGACGCCTCGGATCACCTCCGCCCCGGCGGAGTTGAGACCCTGCACGTGTCCGGCGTCGTCCGGGTACGTCGCGTCGCCCTCCCGGCTGATCATCCAGTCCCGCCGCTCGGCGGCGCGTCCCCACGCGTAGTCCCCGCCGAGCGCCCTGTGACGGGCGGAGTCGAGCAGCGACTTGGACGGCATGCAGGCCCAGAACGAACACTCGCCGCCGACCAGGTTGCTCTCGACGACCGCGACGCGCCCGCCGAGCTCGCCACCGAGGCTTCCGGCCGCCTCGCCGGCCGCGCCGGCGCCGATCACGATGACGTCGTAATCCATGCGGGTCGGAATGCTAGTCTCCGCGCGCTCGTTACCCGGACAGGGGGTGCGCGGTGACGAAGACCCAGAAGCGATGGACGCTGGTCGCGGTGATCCTGGGATCCGGGATCGTGTTCCTCGACACCTCGGTCGTGAATCTCGCCCTCAAGGCGATCGGCGAAGAGCTCCCCCGGTCGTTCGTCACGAAGTTCGAGGGCCAGTCCTACGTCGCCGCGGGCTACTTCGTCACCCTGTCGGCACTGCTGATCCTCGCCGGCGCCGTGAACGATTTCTTCGGGCGGCGGCGGATCTTCGCGATGGGGCTGATCGGGTTCCTCGCCACCTCGGTGCTGTGCGGGCTGGCCCCGAACGTGGAGCTGCTGATCCTGTTCAGGGTCTTGCAGGGGGCGGCCGGAGCGTTCGTCGTCCCGGGCTCCCTGGCCATCATCACCGCGAGCTTCGAGGGGGAAGAGCAGGGCCGCGCGTACGGCATCTGGGCCGGCGCCTCGGCCGCCACCAGCATCCTCGGACCGTTCGTCGGTGGCGTCCTGGTCAACTCGATCTCGTGGCGGGCCGCCTTCTTCATCAACGTGCCGTTCCTGCTGATCGCCATCTGGGCGACGCTGCGCCACGTCCCGGAGTCCCGCGACGAGGAGGCGACCGGGCACTTCGACTGGCTGGGCTCGCTGGTGATCATCGTCGCGGTCGGCGGCCTGTCGTTCGGCACCATCCGCGGGCAGGACAGCGGGTGGGAGGACTCCCTCCCGTTCATCGCGCTGGCCATCGGGGCCATCGCCGCGATCGCGCTCCCCATCCTCATGGTGAAGCGGCCTCATCCACTGATCCCGCCGTCGCTGTTCAAGTCGCGGAACTTCACCGTGACGAACCTCTCGACGTTCGTGATCTACGGGGCGCTCTACGTGAACCTCGGATTCCTCAGCCTGTTCATGGTCGGGACGCTCGCATACAGCGAGCCCGCAGCGGGCATCGCGAGCCTGCCGGCGACCCTGCTCCTGGCCCTATTCTCGACCCGGTTCGGCAAGCTCGCCGCCCGCTACGGGCCCCGGCTGTTCATGGCCGCCGGGCCGGCGATCATGGGCGTGGCGCTCCTCTGGCTCACCCGGCTTCCTCCCGACAGCGCGTCGTGGGCCTTCGGGACGGGCGAGGGCCAGAGCCTCCTGCCGCCGGGCGATTATCTGGTCGACCTCCTGCCGTATCTGCTGGTGTTCGGCGCGGGCCTCACCGTGATGGTGGCGCCGCTGACCACGGCGGTCATGACGTCGATCCCGAAGCACAACGCGGGGGTGGGATCGGCGATCAACAACGCGATCTCGCGGGTCGGGTCGCCGCTCGTGACCGCGGTGATCTTCGTGGCGATCGTGTCGAGCTTCTACTCCGCGATCCAGGCGCGGGTCCCGGGCGTGGACACCGACGCGCCGGAGTTCCGGACGCAGGTGGCGCCGCTGAACCCACCCGAGAGCGGCGTGAGTCAGGAGGTCGCCGAAGCGGCGAAGACCGCGTCGACGGACGCGTTCCACACCTCCGCCCTGATCGCGAGCGGACTGATGTTCCTCGGCGCGGCCATCAACGCGGTCGGCATCCGCAACCCCAGCCGCAAGGAGCTCGAGAAGGTCGCCGCGGAGGCCGAGGCCGGCCCGGCGCCGTGATACGACGGAGCCCGCCCCCCTCGGGACGGGCTCCGCGCAACGCCGTGAGGATCGGGCCTAGCCCAGCAGCCCCTGGTCCTCGAGGTACTCCGTGGCGACATCCGCGACGTCCTCCTGGTCCACCTGCACGCGGCCGACCATGTCGAGCATCTCTTCGGTGGTCAGCGACGTGGTGACGCCGTCCAGCAGACCCTCGACCGCGCCATTGAGGATCTCCTCGCGGGCGAGGGCGAAGAAGTTGCCGGCGGGCTGCAGGTTCTGGTCGTCCTCGAGGACCGTGTAGCCCTTCTGGACGATGGTCGGATCGAGGGAGAACAGCAGGCCCACGTCGGCCTCGCCGCTATCGACCGCCGCTACCGTGTCCGGGCCGCCGGAATCGAGCTTCTTGATCTCGGCGAACTCGATGCCGTAGACCTCCTGCAGGCCCTGCTGACACGGGTAGTTCTCGTCGCAGTCCGGCGGCGCCGCCAGCACCAGGTCCGAGTGATCGGCCAGGTCGCTGAGGGTCGTCGTCCCGAGCTCGGTCGCGCGGTCCGGCAGCATGACGAACGCGTTCGTGCTGTTCGCCGGCGAGAACGCCAGCGCCACGAGCCCGTTGGCCTCAGCGGCCTCCTGGACGCGCGGGTAGACCTCCTCGGCGGTACCGGTGTTGTCGGCGTCCTCGTCGAGCGCGGTCAGCTCGAATGCGAGGTACTCGGGCTTCACGTCGATGTCGCCGCTCGCCAGCGCCTCGTCGCCGACGGCGCGGCTGTCGAGGTCGAGCTGCCGCTGGACGGTGTAGCCGGCGTTCTCGAGCACCTGCGCGTACATCTCGGCCACGAGCTGGCTCTCGGCGAACGCCCCGGACACGCCGACGACGACGGTGCCGCGTTCGATGTCGTCGGGCGGCGCAGTCGTGTTGTTGCCGCCCCCACCCGAGTCGTTCCCGCATGCCGCGGTGAGCACCGCGAACGCGAGGAGACTCGCCCCGAGGACGAGCTTGCGGTGGTACCGCATGGGTCTCCTCCGATCCTTGATCGTGGGGATGCCAGTCCCCTGAACGGGCTGGCCCGACCCTAACAGGCCAACCTGGAAACGGATGTTCCGGCGGCGGGGTCCGTCCCGCCGAGAAGGGTTACGAGACGGGGCGCGCGATCGGCTCGACGTCCGGACGGATCGTCCGCGCGCGGCGGCGTCCGCGGGACTGGGTTCGAGGCGTCGCCAGCCGCTCGATCCCGGCGAATACTGCCTCGGTCAGGATGGCCAGGCCGGCGACCAGGAGGACGCCGGCCAGCATCTCCCCCTCGTCATAGCCGGCGAAGCCGTCGACGATGAACCGCCCGAGGCCCCCCCCGGAGATGACCGCGGCGAGGGTGGCCGTCGCGACGATCTGGACGGCCGCCGTCCGGATGCCGCCCACGATCAACGGCATTGCCAGCGGAATCTCGAGGCGGGCCAGGACCTGGCGCGGACGCAACCCCATGCCCCGGGCGGCCTCCAGCGTGTCCTGGTCAACGGACTGGATGCCCACGTAGGCGTTCGTGAGGATCGGCGGGATTCCGAGGAAGACCATGGCGATCACGGTGGGGAGGAACCCGAACGCGCTCTCCGGACGGAGCTTAAGCGTGACCTGAAAGACGATCGCGAGGATCGCGAGCGACGGGATCGCTCGTCCCAGGTTCGCGACGCTCACGGCGAGGAACTCCATCCGCCGCGCGTGCCCAACGTACAGCCCGACGGGGAGTGCGATGAGCAGGCAGATCAGGAGGGCGGTCGCGGAGATCTGGACGTGTTCGAGGACGCGCGTCGGCACCCCCTCGGGCCCGATCCAGTGGGCGGGATCGCCGAACCAGTCGACGAGCTGGCGCCACAGGTTCTCCTCCACGTCAGGCCACCGGCTTGAGTGGCACTGGCTCGACGGTCGGCCGGCGGCGCCACCACGGGGTGAGGCGGCGCTGTGACAACAGCAGGAGGGCGTCGGCGGCCAGCGCGAGAGCCACCGACAGGACCGAGCCGACGAACGTCATCGTGAAGAAGTCCCGGCGGCGTCCCTGGAGGATGAACGTCCCCAGGCCGCCCTTGCCGATCAGCGAGGTCACCGTCACCAGGCCGATGGTGGTCACGGTGGCGATCCGGATGCCGGCGACGATCACGGGCAGCGCGAGCGGAAACTCGACGCGCCAGAGCAGTTGCCGCCGCGTGTAGCCCATGCCCAGCGCCGCTTCCTTGGCGTCGTCCGGCACCGAGCGCAGGCCGGCGACGATGTTGCGGATCAGGATGAGGAGCGTGTAGCTGACGAGCCCGATCTCCGCGGTGACCGTGGACAGACCCGTGAACGGGATCAGCAGGACGAACAGGGCCAGGCTCGGGATCGTGTAGAGGATCCCGGTGAACCATGTGAGAGGCGGATACGCCCACCGGTGTCGGTACGCGTACACCCCGAGCGGGAGCGCGATGAGCAGGCCGATCGTCACGGCGATCCCGGTCAGGTACAGGTGCTCGACCAGCTGTGTTCCGATGTCGTCCAGGTGGTCCCAGATCCAGTCCCACCGGATGAACGGCTGCTCGGTCCTCACGAGACGATCTCCTTCGAGACGCGCTCGAGGGTCAGGATCCCCCGGTATCGCTGGCCCTCCTCCACCACCACGGCCACGTTCGTGTGCGAGGTGACGATCGAGTCGAGGGCCTGGCGAAGGGAATCGCTCGCGGTGACGTAGGCGCTGAACTTGCTCGGTGTGGCGTCGGCCACCGTCTTCGCGCCCTTCAGGGACTCCAGGTCGATCCAGCCGAGGAGCTCGCCGTCGTCCACGACGCTCGCCCATCCCAGGTCCGCGTCGCGGATGACCGAGCGGGCGCGAGTCGCCGGCGTGGACGACGAGACGACCGGGCCGTCCTCGACCTCGATCTCGCGGACGGGGATGAGAGCCAGACGCTTCAGCCCGCGCTCGGCCCCGACGAAGCGCTCGACGAATTCGTTCGCCGGGGCGCGCAGGATGGCCTCGGGCGTGTCGTGCTGCTCCAGGATCCCGCCCACGTTCAGGATCGCGATGCGGTCGGCCATCGTGATCGCCTCGTCGATGTCGTGGGTGACGAACACGATCGTCTTGCGTAACCGCCGCTGGATGTCCAGGAACTGCTCCTGCAACCGGGCTCGCACGATGGGGTCAACCGCGGCGAACGGCTCGTCCATGAGCATCACGGGCGGGTCGACGGCCAGGGCCCGGGCCACTCCAACGCGCTGACGCTGGCCGCCGGAGAGCTCGCTCGGGTAGCGATCACGCATCGAGGGGTCGAGGGAGAAGATCTCGAGGAGCTCTCCGA
>JBBDTT010000090.1:0-7866 GCA_040904285.1 Actinomycetota bacterium | reverse complement strand
GGCGAGGCCCACGCGGCGCGCGGTGGGGATCGCGAGCGTGCCCGGGGTCGGGTTGCGGGGTGCGTGGGGGCCCGTGGTGCAGGCCGCCAGGACGGTGGCGAGGAGGGCTAGGGCGACTCGGCGGGCGGGGGGGCGGTCGAGGGACACCCCGATGCGCTCAGTCCCACTGCCAGGCGAGCCAGAACGTCGTCAGGCCGAACACCACGGCCGTGATGACGGTGACGCGGTCCAGGTTGCGCTCCACCGCGGTGCCCCCGGACAGGTTCGACCCGCCGCCGAACATGTCCGAGAGCCCGCCACCCTTGCCCGCGTGCAGCAGGACGAACAGGATCAGGAGCAGGCTCGCGATCACGTGCAGGATCAGGATGGCGACGTTCAGCATCGGTCCTCGATCGTATCAGGCGGTATCGATGATGGCCCGGTCCTCGAGGGGGAAGTGACAGGCGGCGAGCTGGTTCTCGTGGTGCGGGAGGAGCTCGGGGTCGTCCTCCTTGCACTTCGGGAACTGGGCCCGCGGACACCTCGGGTGGAAGCGGCACCCGCTGGGCGGATCGATCGGCGAGGGAACGTCGCCCTCGAGGATGATCCGCTTCTTCTGGGCCGCCAGGTCGGGGTCCGCGATCGGCACGGCCGACAGCAGCGCGCCCGTGTACGGGTGCTTCGGGTTCTCGTACAGCGTCTCCCCGTCGGCGATCTCGACGATCCGGCCCAGGTACATGACGGCGACTCGATCGCTCACGTGCTTCACGACGGACAGGTCGTGGGCGATGAAGACGTAGGTGAGGTTGAACTCGGTCTGGAGGTCCTCGAGCAGGTTCAGCACCTGCGCCTGGATCGAGACGTCCAGGGCCGAGACGGGCTCGTCGCACACGATCAGCCGGGGCCGCAGGGCCAGCGAGCGAGCCACGCCGATGCGCTGGCGCTGGCCGCCGGAGAACTCGTGTGGGTAGCGGTTGTAGTGCTCGGGGTTCAGGCCGACGAGCTCCATGAGCTGCTGGACTTCGCCCTTGACCTTGTCCTTGGTGACGGTCTTGTGGATCTTCAGGGGCTCGCCGATGATCGCGCCGATGGGCTTGCGCGGGTTCAGGGACGCGTACGGGTCCTGGAAGATCATCTGCATGTCGCGGCGCAGCGTCCGAAGCTCCTGTCCGCGCAGGTTGGTGACGTCACGGCCGTCGAACTCGATGGTGCCGTCGGTCACGTCGAACAGCCGCATCATGAGCCGCGCGGTGGTCGATTTGCCGCAGCCCGTCTCGCCCACCAGGCCGACGGTCTCACCCGGGTAGACGTCCAGGTCCACGCCGTCGACCGCGTGCACGGCGCCGACCTTCTTCTGAAAGACGATCCCCCGCGTGATCGGGAAGTGCTTCTTCACCCCGCGCAGGCGGATCAGCGGGATCCGTCCCTCCGGCTCCGGGGCGGGGGCGGCCTCCCGAGTGGCCGGCTCCGCGGTCACCTCGACCCGGGGAGGCCTCGGCGCGGCCCTTCGCTTCGCGGCGGTCTTCGGGGCCGCTTTGGGCGCGGGCTTGGAGGTCGTGCGCGCCGTCCCGCCGGCGCGGGACCGGGCCGGGGGCTTCTCGTCGGGCGGGGTGGGCCGGGAGGTGCTCACGCTCGGGCCGCGACCTCCTCCGCGAAGATGCGCTCCTTTTCCTTGAGCGGCAGGTGGCACGCCGAGGCATGGTGGCCGTCCGAGGGAAGCAGCGGCGGGACCTCCTTGTCGCACGGCTCGAAGCGATGGGGACACCGGGGGTGGAACGAGCACCCGGGCGGGACGAAGATCAGCGACGGCGGCAGGCCCTGGATCGGCTGGAGCCGCTCGGTGCGGAGCTGGCTCATGCGGGGGATGGACTGGAGCAGTCCCCACGTGTACGGGTGATGGGCCCGGTAGTAGATGTCCCGGGCGTTGCCGGTCTCGACGATCTTGCCCGCGTACATCACCTGGATCTCGTCGCAGTGCTCGGCCACCACGCCCAGGTCGTGGGTGATGATCACGATCGCCGCGTTGAACTCCTCCTTCAGCCGGTCGAGGAGGTCCAGGATCTGGGCCTGCACCGTCACGTCCAGCGCCGTGGTGGGCTCGTCGGCGATCAGGAGGTCGGGGTTCAGCGACAGCGCCATCGCGATCATCGCTCGCTGGCGCATGCCGCCGGAGAACTCGTGCGGGTACTGGTTGACGCGCTCCTCGGGCTTGGGGATGCCGACCCGGCGCAGCATCTCCACCGCTTGGCCCAGCGCCTCCTGCTTGGAGATGTCCTGGTGCGCGCGGAGGGCCTCGACGATCTGGAATCCGATCTTGAACAGGGGGTGCAGCGAGGTCATGGGATCCTGGAAGACCATGCCCATGCCGGCGCCGCGGAGCTTGCGGACCTCCTCGGGCGGCAGCTTGAGGACGTCCTGCCCGCGAAACAGGATCTCCCCCTCGAGCGTGGCGTGCTTGCGCGTGATCAGCTGCATGACCGTGAGGAAGCTCACGCTCTTGCCGGAGCCGGACTCCCCAACGACGCCCAGGGTCTCGCCCCGGTCCACCCGGAAGGAGATGCCGTCGACGGCCTTCACGACGCCGTCGTCCGTGGGGAAGTGGACCTTCAGGTCCCGGACCTCGAGGAGCGCTTCAGCCACAGGGGGGTTTGGGGCAGAACGGGGCGGCTCGCGTCACGAGTACCTCACTCGAGGATCGAGATACGCGTACGCGATGTCGACGAACAGGTTGAAGATCGTGATGAAGAACGCGGTGAACACCGTGACCGCCAGGATCACGGGCAGGTCGCCGTCACGGACGGCTCCGATCGAGTACGAGCCGAGTCCCCGCAGGTTGAACACCGACTCGGTCACGATGGCCCCTCCCAGCAGGCCTCCCATGTCCAGGCCGAACTGGGTGACCACCGGGGTGATCGAGGATCGGACGCCGTGGCGGAAGATGACCCGCCGCTCGGTCAGGCCCTTGGCCCGGGCGGTGCGGATGTAGTCCTCGCTCATGGTCTCGATCATCGAGCCGCGGAGCATCCGCGCGTAGAACGCAGCGAACAGCAGCGAGAGCACGATCCACGGCATGACCAGGTGGCTCGCCCATTCCACGGGATTGTCCGAGAACGGGACGTATCCGGTCCCGGGCGCGATCTTCAGGGTTTTCCAGAAGATGAACAGGAACAGCAAGGCCAGCCAGAACACCGGCATCGAGACGCCGAACAGGGCGAAGCCCATCGCGGCGCGGTCGACCTTCGTCCCCCGCTTCAGCGCGGACACGATGCCGATGGGTATGCCGATGAGTAACCAGAGCAAGGCGCCGCCGAGCGACAGCATGACCGTGATACCCAGGCGGTCGAAGATCTCCTCGCGGATCGGCGCGCGGGTGTTGAACGAGAAGCCGAACCCGGGCCACCCGAACTGGTCGCCGAGGAAGAGTTTCTTGACGAACAGTCCGTACTGAACGGGGATGGGCTTGTCGAGCCCGAACTGTTTCTTGACCTGTTCGATGAGCTCTTTGGTGGGCTGTTTGCCCGCGAACGCCAGCTCCGGCTTGACGTTGGGGAGCAGGTAGAAGATCGAGAACGTCACGAGCGTGATGATGAGCAGCACCAGCATGACCCAGAGCGATCTGCGGATGATGTAACGGCCCATCCCGCCCCCTCTCCCCGCCCTCCGGGCGCCGCCCGGCCGGCGTGGTGCTCGTCGGTCCGATTATATGGGGGGAGAGCCGCCCCCATCTCTGGAGGCGGCTCTCCACCCTTCCTGCGTTAGCCGTGTCCGTCCCTTAACCCTCCAGGGACGTCTGACCCTCCTGCAGCGAGGTGTCCACGGCGACCTTCGAGTACGCGGCCTCACCCGCGAACTGGTCGTACTCGTAGTGAGCGACCGCTGGGCCCAGGAGGTCGTTGTTCGTGGCCCACAGCATCGGGGCCCACATCACGACTTCCTCCATGAGCTGCTCGTCGAACTCGATCCAGCAGTCCGTGCGCTCCTGGTCCAGGAGCGCCGCGCACTGGTCGATCTTCTCGTCGACGTTGGGCACGCCCACCACGTTCCGGTCGGCCTCATCGGCGATGCCGAACCCCGCTGCCTGCTCCTCGGTCAGACCGACGAGCGCGTAGTTGGAGTTCGCCCCGGGCACATCCGTGATGTTCCGTCCGTCGAACAGGACGGCGAACGTGGAGGGGTCACCGTAGTCCTTGCCCCAACCGGCGTTGATGGCGATCGGGAGCTTCTGGTTCAGGTCACCGAGCTGCGTGTACGCCGTGCTGGTGTCCAGCTCCCGAATGTTGAACGTGAGCCCCAGAGGAGCGAGCTGCTCCTCGACGGCCGGGGCCTGCTCAACCTGAGGCGGCGAGTTCCGGGTCAGGAACAGGATGTCCTTGCAGACCGGGTCGTCGCACTCACCATCGCCATCGCTGTCGTACTTGCTCTCCTTGATGAACTCCTTGGCGGCCTCGATGTCCCCCTGGAAGTCCGTGCTGGGGTACGGGTCGTACTCCGTGTTCGTCGGGGTACCACCCGTCATCTCCGGCGGGAGGACGTGCGTTGCGATCTCGCCGGTCGTGGGGCCGCCACGGATCGTCCGCAGCGTGTCCTTGTTGATGGCCTGGTTGACCGCCTTCCGGATGTTGATGTCATCGAACGGCGGCAGGGTCAGGTTCATCGTGATGTACCACGTGCGGTCGCCGGGCTCCACGAAGAGACGGCCCTCGAAGTCGGGGTTCGTCTCGTACTTGCGGAGCACCTGCGGCGGGGCCGTCGCGACCTCGCCTTCGATCTCGCCGGCGTCCAGCTTGTTGAAGATGTCCTCGTTGTTGGAGTTCGTCGCGAAGAGGAACCCGTCAACGTTGTTGGCGCGGACATCCTTGCTGTCCGTTGCGGCGTCGTAGCTGGGGTTCCGAACGAGCGCCAGGCGCTCGGCCGGGTCGAACCCCGAGATCGGCCTCATCGCGTCGCAGCTGGACACGTCCAGCTCGTCCGAGCCCTGGATCATGTACGGGCCCGAGGCGATGAGGTACCGGCCGTACTCGCCTGCGTTCTTCCAGCAGTCCGAGACCTCGGCCGGGAACGGCCCGGTCGCGGGCATGGCCAGACGGAACATCAGGTCACCGACGGGCTTGGTCAGCGTGATCCGAAGGGTCTTCGGGTCCACGGCCTCGACGCCCGAGATCTCTCCCTCGGCGCCACCCTCGGTGAACTCGGCCAGCCCGGCGATCTCCGTGTAGTAGAAGCCGTACTGGGCCGCCGCCGACGGCGTGCCGAGCCGCTTGAACGCGGTGACGAAGTCCTCGGCGGTGATGTCACGGTTGACCGGAGGCCCGAACTTGATGCCGTCCTTGAGGGTGAACTCGTACGTGAGTCCGTCCTCGGAAGGCGCGGGAACCTCGGTGGCCAGGTCCGGGACGATCGTGGCGCCCTCGACCCCGGAGGTGTGGTTGTAGGTGACCAGGTTCCTCACCAGCAGGTTGCTGTAGAGGGCCCATGCCCACCCCAGATACTCACCCGTGGGGTCGAAACCACCGTTGAACCCGAAGTCGGTGTCCACCTGAACGCGGTAGATACCGCCCTGGGGCAGACCGCCGGCAGGCCCATCGGTCGGGTCGTCCGACGTGCCGCCTCCGTTACACGCCGCGGCAAGCAGCGCGAACACGGATACGACCGCGAAGATCCTGAGAAATCGCTTGTTCAAACCGTATCCCCCTCTCGAAATGCTCGGGAGTGCTTGGGTACTGCGTGTTGCGTTCGATTCAGTTCGGCCGGGCCTCCTTTCGGATCTGACAGAGAACCGTCACCCTCGCCCCGTCTTGGGGTCGAGGGCGTCGCGGAGGCCGTCACCCAGCAGGTTGAAGGCCAGCGTTGTGAGGAACAGGAAGAAGCCGGGGAACACCATGACCCACCACGCGACGTCGTAGAACCGGGTCGCGTCGGCCAGCATCCGTCCCCACGAGGGGATCCTCGAGGGCAACCCGAGCCCCAGGAAGGACAGGTAGGCCTCGAACAGGATGTTCGCCGGGATGATCAGCGTGGAATACACGAGGATCGGAGCCATCAGGTTCGGCAGCACCTCGCGGAACATGATCCGGCGGTTGGTCGCCCCCAGGGACCGTGAGGCCTCGACGTATTCCTTCTCCCGGATCGAGAGCGTGCTGCCGCGCACGATGCGGGCGATGTAGGGCCACGAGAAGAACGCGATCACCGCGATGACCACGGGCATGCCCGGCTTGATGAGGCCGCCGAGGCATCCCTCCTTGCTCACCGAGCACGCCGCGACGATGCCGATCGCGAACAGGAGCAGGGGCATCGACAGGATGATGTCGATCAGGCGGGAGATGAGCGTGTCGACGGCTCCCCGGAAGAAGCCGGCCAGGATGCCGAGGGTGACCCCGATGAGCACGGAGATCCCGGTTGCGATCAACGCCACTGTGAGCGTCGTTCGGATCCCGTAGATGATCCGCACGAACAGGTCGCGTCCCAGGCTCCCGTCCGCCCCGAACCAGAACTCGGAGTTCGGCCCGAGGGGGAGTCCGTACGAATCGGTCATCCGGCCCGGGCCGGACGCGAACTGATCGGTGGGCGCGTGGCCGGTGATCTTGGCGAAGACCGGGGCGATAATGGCGAGCAGGATCAGAAGGAGGATGACCCCGAGGCCGACGAATGCGAACCGGTCCTTCTTGAATCGACGCCAGAAGAGTTGCCACGGAGACCGCCCGATGATCGCTTTGGATGGCTCGTCGCTGATCGCCTGCTCGACCGCGGCGGTGGGGTCGGTCTGGATCGCACTCATCCGTTCAGGGTCTCCAGCAGGGCGCGTGCAAGGTCGCCCCGAGAGAGGGCTCTTTCCCCCTTATACGGGCGTTTCCTGCGGGCGGGATTGAGGCCGGGCGACCGCACCGAGGCGGAATCCTGACGGGTTCTTGTCACTCCTGCAACAGGGCGGCCAGCCTCGGGAGGATCTCGATGCCCTGAAGGTGCCCCAGTTTGCCCTCTCGTGAAGCCCGTTCACCGAAGCTCGCGACCCCGTCCGAGGACACTCCCGGGCCCGCCACGACGAGGGGCACGGGGTCGTCGGTGTGGGCCTTGCGCAGGCACGAGGTGGAGTGGTCGGCGGTCACCGCGATCACGGTCCGGGCATCGAGCGCGGGAAGCACGTTGCCGAAGAAGGCCTCGTCGATGGCCTCGATGATGTCCCGCTTGTCGAAGGCCCGCCCGTCGTGGGCGGGCACGTCGGGGCCCTTGATGTGGATGTAGAGGGCGTCGAAGCCGTCCAGGGCCTCGACCGCGGTTGCCGCCCAGGCCGCGTAGCGCTCCCGGTCGTCCCCCATGAGCGGCACCTCCACCGGGGACATGCCGAGCACGAGCGAGATCCCCCGCTCGACCGGCATCTCCACGAAGCACCCCCAGGACGGACCGAATCGCTTCTGGATGGGTTGGAGCTGCGGAACGTGGTCGCCGGCGTCCCGGGTCAGGATCAGGTTGGCCGGCAGGCGCCCGGACTCCCGCCGGCGGGCGTTGATCTCGGAGCCGTCCCGCAGCTCGGCCGAGCGCCGGACGAACTCGTTGGTGAGGTCCGCGGCGCGCCGTGCGGCCTCGGTGTCCTGAAGGGGCTCGGCCCACGCGACCCGGTTCGGGAACGTCTCGAGGGCCACACCGAGCGAGCCCTGCTTCACGTAGGCCGGATCGGTGTTCGAGACCTCGGCCGACAGGGGCTCCTCGCCCCGGACGACGAGGGCGCCCCGGTGCTCCACCGTGGCCCGGAGCTCGAACGTCGCCGGGTGGGACTCGAGCTTCAGGTGCTCGTTGACCTCGTCCGCGAGGGCGTGGGCCTCCTCGGAGGTCAGGTCCCGCCCGACCCGCCGGTCGATGATCTCGCCACCTGCCTGGGTCGCGAAGTTCACC
>JBBDTT010000089.1:0-7973 GCA_040904285.1 Actinomycetota bacterium | reverse complement strand
GAGGGGCAGGAGGGGGAGGAGGAGGCGGGCGATGCAGAGATGGCCGACGCCCAACCAGGCAGCGGCGGGGCCGCCGAACCGGCCGCGAGCGCTGCTGCTGCTGCTGCCTCGGCCGCGTCCGCCCTGGCCTCCTTGCTGGACGCCCGGGCAGCTGTTGATGCTGCTGCTGCTGAGGTGGGACGCGAAGGCGGCGGCGGCGACGACCCCCTGGCCTCACCGCTGGCCGCCCTGCAGGCGGCCGAGGATGAGCTGCGCGAGGCCGAGGAACGGCTGCGCCTGGCCACCGACGCCGGCCACATCGGTATCTGGGAATGGGACCTGGCCCGCGACAAGGTCGTCTGGTCCGAGCGCGTCTATCAGCTGTGGCTGCTGCGGGACGGCGAGGCGGTCCCCGCGGGGCTCCTCGACGTCGACGACCGGGGACAGGGCGCCCACGTGATGACGGGCGACATGAGCGACGTGAGCGCGGTGGCGCTCACGATCGAGCCGGCGGGCGGCTCCCCGCAGCCGACCACCGAGCCGATCACCGTCATGCAGCTCCCGAGCGCCTGACCCCGCGCCTCCCCCTCCCCCCGGGCCGTGAGCACCTCCGCAGGCTGAATCTGCTGTACCTGCGCGGCTGCTCACAACCCCCGGAACCGGGCTGGCGGGATGCGTGCGGGCCGGCCGGCGCCCGGGTCAGAGGCCGGCGTAGGAGTGCAGGCCGGTGATCAGCAGGTTCACGACGAAGTAGGTGAACATCAGCACGCAGAAGGCGACGATCCCGAACCAGGAGGCGCCCCGCCCGCGCATCCCACGCGTCGCCCGGGCGTGGAGGTAGCCGGCGTAGGCGACCCAGGTGAGGAACGCGGAGGTCTCCTTCGGGTCCCAGCCCCAGTAGCGGCCCCAGGACTGCTCGGCCCAGATCGCCCCGGTGATGACCGCGAAGGTCCAGATCGGGAAGGCGAACACGATCGTGCGGTAGGCCAACGAGTCGAGCGTGGAGGCGCTCGGCAGGTAGGGCACGGCCCACCACGCCAGGCCGACGATCGCGAGGGTGATCAGCGGCATGGCCAGCGTCGCGGACGTGCGCTGGAAGGTCAGCGAGAACAGCGTCACCACGACGATCGAGCCCAGCGCGATACGCCACGGAAAACGGACGCCGAGCCAGCGATCGGCGAGCGCGTCCCGCAGAGCGAGTCGGTAGGCGTCGTCGTGGAGGGCGTCGTGGAGGGCGTCCGGATCGGGGTTCGCCCGTTCGGCCACGGTGTCGACGAGCTGGTCGTGGTCCTCGTCGGTCGGTGTCCCCGCGAAGGCCGCGCCGACCGTCGACCCTCCGAAGGCCTCCGTGCGGGCGGCGACGCGCCGCTCCGCCGTGTCACGGAGCAGGTGGAGCGCGTTGAAGACGAACCCCATCGTGAAGATGCCGGCGGCGAGCGAGATGGCCGACACGTGGATCGCCCGCCACCAGGAGTCGAGGATCGGCGCCAGCGGCGCGGGCTCGGCGTAGACGAGCAGGGAGAGGCCGAGGGTGATGAGCGCCCCGAGGAGCACGAACCCCATCACCTCGGCGCGCCGCATGCGCCACTGCAGGATCACGAGCCCGCCCAGCACCACGGTCAGCGCCATGATCGACGAGAACTCGAACATGTTGCCGCGGGGCCAGCGCCCCGAGGCGATCGAGCGCGTCAGGATGTGGGCCACGTGCGCCGCGACCCCGGCGACCGCCAGTGCGGACCCGAGGATCCGCGCGCGGTTGCCGGCAAGGGCGGCCTCGTCGGCGCTCCGGTCGACCTTGGTGAACGCCATCGCGTACAGGTACGCGAGCATCGACGTGGTGTAGAGCAGCAGGGTCACCGGCGAGAACAGCAGCTTCGACAGCTCGGCCAGCGTCATCGGCGTACCACCTGTTCGCGTGGGGGGCGGGGGTCGGAGGTCCGATTCTCGGATGCGGGCGACGGCCCGGGCGGGTCGGCCGGGGCGGGCAGCTCACGGCGGAGCGCCCGGACCAGGTCCTCGTACTCGGCGGCGAAGGCCTGTGGCCGCTGGAAAGCACGCCCCGCGACCGTCACCGTGGTCCGACCTGTGGACGGATCCGCGGTCGCCGTCATCCACAGCCGGCGCCGGGAAGCGTACAGCGCGGGGACGAGGCCGAGCAGGACCAGGACGGCCCCGGCCAGCAGCAGCGGCACCGTGGGTCGACGGCTCACCTGGAACCCGACCCACCGTCGCAGCTCGGGGAAGCTCACGGTCACGCCTTCACCGAGATCGACGCTCCGGCCGGGCCGCAACGCCCCGTTGCCCATCTCCACCAGGCCGGCGAGGTCCAGGGTGTTGACGCCCTGGGCGGCCTCGAGTCGGAGGTCGCCCACGTACTGGCGGAAGAGCAGGAGGGGAGCGTCGTCCCACGGCGCGCCCGTGATCTGTGGGCGCCCCGCCTCGTCCGTGGGGGCGTACGGGACGAGGAACAGGTCGAGACCGATGTCGGGATCCGCGGCCGGCGCCTTCGCGGCGCCGTGCCACACGCCCTCCTCGGTGGCCGACAGGGTCAGGAAGCCGTCGTGGACGACCTGACCGTCCTCCTCGATCACGACCCGCGGGGCGTACCCCCAGTCGAGCTGGTGGATCTTCATGCCGTCGACGACCAACGGGTCGTTGCCACCGACGGTGTCCTCGCGGCTGGAGCCGTCCGGATGCGTCACCGTCACGTGGGAGAGGAACAGGCTCGGCTGCCCCCCGAAGGCCGGGTCGCGGTGCCAGTCCACGTCGAAGCGGTCCAACGTCACCTCGAAGCGACGGTGGTCGTCGCCGGACCACCAACGTCCGGGCGCCGAGCTCCAGTAGGCGACCTGGGTCTCGGTCCAGCTGTGCTCGTCCCCCTCGATGATCCCGACCTGCCCGGAGAAGCCGAGCAGCTGCCCGAGCACCACCCCGATGAGCAGGACGTAGAAGGACAGGTGGAACAGCAGGCTCCCGCCCTCCCGCAGCACGTGGCCCTTCTCGGCAGCGACCTGCGGCTCGGCGCCGGGATCGGCGTCCGGCGAGCGCAGGCGCCAGCGGCGTCGGCCGAGCAACGCCCGACCCGTGGCCAGGGCCTCCTCCGGCTCCGCGGTCGTCTCGAAGCGGGCGACCTGCTCCTGCTTGCCGAGGTGGTTGGTCCTGGGCGGACGCGACGAACGCGCGATGCGCCACCACGCCCGCGTCCGGGGCAGCAGACAGGCGGTGAGGCTGGTGAACAGGAGGAGCAGGGTGGCGAGGAAGACCGGGGAGCCGTAGGCGTCATACGCCCCGATCATGTCGATGAAGGCCGAGACCGTCTCGCCGGGGCCCTCCGTCCCGGCACGCCAAGCCGTGACGGTCCGGGGCACGTTCGGCTCCTGCGGCACGACCGTCGCCACCAGGGTCTCGACACCGAGCACGCCGAGGAGGTAGAGCGCCGTGCGCATCCTCGTGAGCCACCGCCAGGCCATCCGCACGGACTCCAGCACGAACCCGAGGGGCCCCGGGCGCGAACGTCTGCGACGGACCGGAGGGTTCGCCTCGGGCGGGTCGGCGGAGTCGATGCGGGTCACGGGCGGAACCTACCGGCCGCGGGCCTCCGGGATGGAGGCGGGGCGGGGGTCACAGCACCGTCTCGAAGCCCCCGACCAGGGGACGCAGCCACACGATGAAGCTGTTCCACAGGCCGGTGGCGATCGCGACACCGACGAGCGCGAGGAACCCGCCTCCGGCGACCTGGAGCACGCGGGCGTTGCGCTTGAGCACGTCGAGGGTGCCGGCCATCCGCTTGAACAGGAGGCCGGCGAGGATGAAGGGCAGCCCGATCCCGAGGGCGAAGACCATCCCGAGGAAGCCGCCGCGGAGCGCTCCGCCGGTGACCGCCGACAGCGTGATGATGGCTCCGAGGGCGGGCCCGACGCAGGGCGTCCACCCCACGCCGAAGACGAATCCGAGCACCGGGGCGCTCGCCACGCCTCCACCGGGGGCGCGGTCGCTCACCCGGAACTCGCGGACGAGGGTGCCCCGCGCCATGAGCAGCCCGAGGACCACCACGATCAGCCCCATGACGACCTGGACGGCGGTGTTCTGCTGCAGGAAGAAGAACACCTGGCTGAAGAAGGCTCCGAGGAGCATGAACGGCACCGCGAAGCCCACGACGAAGAGCAGCGACCCGACGAGCACGCGGCTGCGGGTGCGGACGTCGCCCTCGGCGATCTCGGCGCCGGACAGCCCGGTCATGAAGGAGAGGTAGCCGGGCACCAGCGGGAGCACGCATGGGCTCGCGAAGGAGACGATCCCGGCGACGAAGGCGACCAGCGCCGCGACGATGACGTTCGCGTCGGTGATGAGGGTCTGGACGGTCTCGGCCACGGCGACCTCAGGTCGGCTCGGTCCTACGAACGCGTGGGGGAGGGAGATGTTCCCGGGATCACGCCGACCCCGCCGCGAGTCGCTCGGCGAGGGCCACCACCTCCTCGGTGGTGGTCGTCCCGAACAGGCGCGCGGCGACCCGGCCCTGCTCGTCGATCAGGATCGTGGAGGGTATGGACCGCGGGCCCACGCCACCGAAGGCGCCCGCGTAACGACTGGAGGGATCGAACAGGGAGGGGTAGGGGATGGCGAACTCGCGCACGTGGGCGAGGGCGTTGGGCTCGGTGTCGTCGATGTTCACCCCGAGGAAGACGACGTTCCGCGGCGCCAGCTGCGCGTGGGCCTCGTTCAGGTCGGGCTGCTCGGCGCGGCACGGCCCGCACCAGGACGCCCAGAAGTTCAGCACCACGACCTGGCCTCTGAGGTCGGCGAGGGACAGCTCACGGTCCTCGCCGAGGACCGGCACGACGTCGTCGGGAGCCGCGGGGCGGCTGTCGGGGTCCTCCAGCGAGACCCCGGGTCGCACGCCGGGGATCCGTTCCGTGTCGTCAGCGCCGCCCGAGCAACCCGCGACCGTCAGGACCGCGAGACACAGGAGAGGGAGCCACCGTCGCGGCACGGTCGCCGCGACTACTGCGCGATCGGCACGGCGAGGTCCTCGGCCTCCTCGACCTCGGTGTGCCGCCGCTTCTCACGCTGCTCGATGCGGTCGAGCGCGAAGAGGGAGAGGAGGAAGAGCACGAGGGAGACGAAGGTCCACACCGCCGATGGGAACCACGTCGCCCCGGGATCCTTGAACGCGAACCAGACCCCCTCCTCGACGGGCTCGGAGCGGGTGACCACCCCGGTCTCGGAGTCGGCGAAGTTCGCGTAGGTGGTGATCCGGGCGCCGGCGACCCGGGTGCCGCCGTCGTCGGCCACGAGCATCTCGTCGATCTCGGCGGTGTAGAAGGGGCTGGCCCGCTCCTCGCCCTCCCCCGGGGCCCCGGCGGCCTCGTTCAGCTCGGTGCGGCGACCCGCCCCGACCCGCAGCCCCCCGGCCTCGTCGGTCGGGAGCCACTGCGCGAGCATGATGCCGCCCGCCTGGTCGAGGTCACCGCTGATGAAGGCGTGCCCGGGCGCCTCGACATCGCCCGTGCCGACGTACTCGTCGACGGTCTGGAAGGATCCGAGGTCGTTGGTCGAGGGGAAGAACCCGGCTCGCGGCGCGCCGGGCTCGAAGCCGTACCAGGCCCCCTGGTAGGCGTCGGGCGCCTGTCCCGGGAAGTTCTGGAGCCCTCCGGCCACGGGCGTGCCCGGGGCGCCGAACCACCAGAAGATGCCGAGCATGGTCGTGAAGCCGAAGAACGCCGTCGCGTAGATCAGGCCGCCCTTCTTCGCGCCGTAGTTCGACCACAGCAGGGCGAACACCGCGCCGGAGAAGATGAGGAACCCCAGCGGCACGGCGAGTTGCGCCGCGATGTGCTCGGGCGGGACCCCCTCGGCTTCCGAGGCGAGGATCAGCAGGTCGTTCAGTGCCGTCATGACGGTGTCGTTCCCCTCGGAGCGGTCACTGCAGCGGAGGCTGCTGGATGGACTTCAGGTACTCGATGAGCTGGTCGATCGCGTCCTCGGTGAGGACGGCCTCGAAGGACGGCATCGGCGTGCCCGCGGGCACGTAGCGGCCGGCCAGGATCGTGTCGCGGACCGCGGCGGTCGCCATCTCGACCGACGACTCGTCGTCGGGCTCGGCGCCGTAACGGTCGAACACCCCGATCAAGGAGGGACCGACCCGACCGGTCGCGTCGTACGCGTGGCAGCGGGCGCAGTTCTGGGTGAAGACGTCCTCACCACTCGCCCCGCGGAACGCCTGGGCGTCGGGCTCCTCGGTCTCCCCGGTCTGGATCGACAGGAGGTAGGCGGTGATCGCCTCGATCTGCTGATCGTTCATCGGCCCCTGGAACGCCGAGCTCCACGCCGGCATGGGCGTGCCCGGTCGGCCCTGCTCGATGGTCGACTGCACGAAGTGCTCGACGTCGGTGACGATCTCGGAGTCCTCGTAACGGGCCACGACGTTGTCGAGTGCCGGCGCGGGCCACGGCGCGTCGATCTCCGGGTCGGGGTGCGGCGCGAACCCACCCTTGGCGTTGCTCCCGTGGCAGGTGGTGCAGTTGTCGGCGAACAGCTGCCGCCCGAAGGCGACCTCCTCGTCGTAGAACTCGTCGATCTTGTCGTCGATCCGGCTGGGCTCGATGAGCCAGTACAGCGGGAGGAACACCGCCATGAACACCGACAGGGCGACGCCCCAGGCCATGGCGCGCTCGAGGCCGGTGGTCTCGAGCTCCTCGTCGGAGTGGTAGGGCCGCATCGCCAGCGGGATGTCCCCGCGAACCTTGGGCCCGCGGCGGCGTCCGGGACCGACCACGTAGTAGGCGATCGCGAACACCGCGAGCGCGGCGAGCAGGATCACCATCGCGATGGTCCCCCCGGACAGGCCGGAGGACGCATCGGCCGCCTCGGTGGCGGTGAACATCAGGTCGGACATCGTGGGGCTCTCTCCGGTCGCCAGGTGGCTCGGTGGCTCACAGGTCCACGCAGTTCGGGCCTTCAGGCTGCTGCTCCAGCACCCGCTCGGTGCGGGAGGGGCCGGTCAGGACCGTGCCGGTGGACACGATGAACGTGCCGTCGTCCTCGATGGTCGAGGGGAAACGGTCCAGTCCACGAGGTGCGGGACCGCCGGTCCACTCGCCCCATTTGTTGTACTTCGATCCGTGGCAGGGGCACTCGAACCACTGTGACGACTGGCACCACGGGACCCGGCACCCGAGGTGCACGCACTTCTGGTACAGCGCCATCAGCCCGTTGTTGTCGTCGATGATCGCGTGGTCCTCGCCGTAGGCGTCCATGGCCCCGGGCCGGCTCGGGTCCCAGGCGACGACGTACATGCGTCCGGCGGGGAACTGGTACGGGGCGCGCTCGCTGCGGATCGCGTCCAGCAGGGCGTCGGCGGGGTCGGGCAGCACGATGTCCGCACCGAAGCCTCCCGAGAGGTTCGGCCACAGGAAGCCGAGGGAGGCCAGACCGAAGCCACCGAGGCCGGCACCTACCGATCCGACCAGGCTGTAGCGCAGGAAGGTGCGCCGCTCGACCGGCTCGAGCTGTCGTCGCTTCGCATCACTCATCGGAGAGGCTCCTACAGCTCGAAGAACAGGCCGTCGACCCACGGCCAGACCCAGTTGAAGCCGGGGCCGCGGAAGAACGAGCCGGCCATGGTCAGCACGGTCCACAGCACCAGGAAGAAGGTCATCGCCATGGCCGCGAACTTGCGGTTCTCCGGCTTGGCCGACGGGTTCTTGTCGAAGTACGCGGTGCCACCGAGGACGATCAGGCCGACCCCCGGGATCGTCACCCCGGCCACCATCGGGTGGAAGTAGCGCAGCAGCTCCTGGAGGCCCAGGAAGTACCACGGGGCCTTCGACGGGTTCGGCGTCAGGTTCGGGTTCGCGAGCTCACGGAAGGTCGCGTCGATGAAGTAGCTGGCCACGAGCAGCACGGCTCCGCACGCGAGCAGCGCGACGAACTCCACGATGAGCAGGTGCGGCCAGGTGTAGACCTTGTCCTGCTGCTTGGACTGCACCTGCTGG